>JAICEO010000076.1 GCA_025924135.1 Nitrososphaeraceae archaeon
CTTGGTAAGGATTTGATTATTGTCATAACCATTACCGACATCTCTTTCGATCTATTTGTTAGACGTGTAACTCGTAATAGCCTGATCAATCTAGCAACTGTAGTAAAACCGCCTGTAAGAGGTAGCAGTGAAAGAACAATTATAATGAAATCTAAAATATTCCATCCACTCTTAAAATAATTGTATGAATATGGATAAAGGGCAATCATTTTTAATATTGCTTCAATAATAAAAACAGATAATACAAATACATTAATGTACTCAAATAAGGAAATATAATCTTTAAATTCTGGAAAAGTTTCAAATGCCAATACTATGGCTTGTAGTAATATAACAATTGTTATGATATAATTAAATATTTGATGATTAACTAAATTGTTTATTATACGAATCTTATTTTTCATTTTTTATAGTCTCAATCCCCTTTCTCTTGTTTTATAATTATCAGATAGCATAGTTTTGCTATTGAATGATAAATAAATATAATAATTAAGTAAATTAGAACTACCATTTATAAACTTTAGAGACTAATTATATAATAGACATATTACATAATAAAAATTCTCCATCATACCTATAGTCTAAGAGAAAGACGCTCAGAATTGCAGGATATAACTGATTTATCTATAGACTAATGAGATAAAAAAGTTAATTATTTAGGAAGAATAAAAATAGCCGTTATGATAAAACTATTAATAAAAAACTTATTACCACTTCACACAAGTTAATTTGAATAATCTGTTCTTGATCCTTCCGGATAAAAGGAATAATATAATTCATCAAATCTTATTTTTACTAATTCCATAGCATTTCGAAAATTATATACTTCATCAATTAGAAACTGTTTATTAGTAGAAACAGAATCAAGGGTAATTTCTTTATATAGAAATATTCTCGGAAACGGAGTTTCTATATTTATATGTAAGGGAAAAATTAACTTTCTTAAATCCATAAAGATTTGTTCACGATCTCTCTTTTTCATAGATTGTATTGATTTTGCATCTTCTTCAGTAAGTGAAATATTTGTACTAATTACAAATATATCCTTTAGTAAGTTAGTAAAAGTGATACGAAAAGGATAACGATATCCTATTCCTGTAGATACAATTAATTCAAATTGTATTTTTGATTCAGGATTTTTATTTATCTCCTTGTTTTCTATTATAAAACCAATATCAGATAACCACTGAATTATACTGTTAAAAGCAACTTCTTTTACATCGATTTCATTATTCATTTTTAGCTATAAAATTGATGAAACCCACTTGTTTTTATTGTTGATCACTTAATAAATGACAAAAAATGTATGATTTAATGAACAACAACATTATTAATAGATAATTATAAAATATATTTAAATTTTATAAATTATCTGATTCCTGCAAAGATTTTTTCTAATTATCCATATTACAAATATTATAGAGCAATGGAAACAGGAATAGAAAATGGGAATGGAGGAAATGTAGAACCTATAATACTCGATAAAGGACTTAACTATTACAATTAATTTTCTAAACCAATTTTTGGGTTCAAACATAAGGATGTGAATAGATGACTTTGACTATTTAAAAATGATTATTAACAAATGGGAATTATAAGTATACTTAATGATGATGGTTTTGGAAGTTTCTAAAAACTCTTAAAAAGAGTTTATTTCTCATAATTTATTATTTATATAGGATAAATTTTATTTGTTATTATTTTTTATTACTAAAACATTAATATTATATTCTAATAAATTGCTTTATCGAACTAAATGAAAGTATAGATATATTCGATAATTATATGGCATTAATTCTTTGAACATTTGTTATATCTAAATTTCTTATTTTACAATTTTAAGGGGCTTGTCAATTTTTATTTTCTTTTTGTTCCAGTGTAGATGCAGCTGCTTTTTTAGTATTTTCAAGATATGCTACAGTCATTGCCAAATTACCATAACCCAAGGAATTCAAAGTTTCAGAAGGTACCATTACTATTGTATTACCTTGAATTTTTATAGATTCAAACAACATATTTGATTGTCTTAATGCATATGCAACAGGATTATTAGTATATACTTTTGATGCCTCATCAAATTTATTTGCTACAAGCACTTCTGATTCACTATAAATAATTCTAGCATTTTTTTCTCGTTCTGCTTGGGCTTGTTTTGACATAGCAGCTTCCAATTCTTGTGGTATAATTACTTGACGAATTTCAACTCCTACAACTTCTATTCCCCAATTACTTGCTTCATTAGATATAATTGATCTGATGTGTTGGTTAATTTCTTCTCTTTTAGATAATATATCCTGAAATAAAGATGATCCAATATTATTCCTTAATGTTGTCTGTGAAACTTGTTGAATCATTTCATTAAAATTTTCTACATTTAAAATAGCATCTTTTGCCCTATCGTCAATTATCTTATAGCGCAAAATCGCATCAATTGTTACTGGGACGTTATCTTTTGTAAGCATTCTTTCTGCTTTAAATTCTCTTACTCTTTCTCTTATATCAATTACCAAGACATTATCGATAAAAGGGATCCTATAGTTAATTCCCGGTCCTATTCGTTTATGATATTTCCCGAGTCTCAAGATAATAGACCTTTCATATTGCTTTATTATGTAAAAAAAGGAAAAAATAGATAGTATTATTCCAATTCCTGATAAATAAATTACATAATTATTATTCATTGTATAAAGTGTAGTTCCTAATCCAATAATTAATACAAAAATTCCAAAAATAAGTAAAATTCCAGAGGCTCTTCTGCTTACAATTGTATCGTGTGGGTTAAACATAGATTTTGATTTGGACATATGTCTTCTACGTACTCCAATGATTTAGGACTTACTACTAGTTTTTTAATTCTTAAGTTGATATTGGTATACAAGTTACAAATACGAATCTGTATCACATTTAAGTAATTATTTAATTACTTCGATAAGTAAAGAAAAGTTTTAGTATTATAAAACTATAAAATTCGAAATCAAATTTTAATGGAACCATCATAGGTTAGTTTGTTTTCATTTTATTTTAGTAGTATATACATTTAAAAGAGAAGACATTCATAAGATAAGAGAATAAATCTTTGATCTTCTATTTTATATTCTTGTTTTATATTTTAACTATGAATTAGGAATTAATGAAAAACTAAAGAGAGTAAGACACAAATTAATTACCACAATTATTATTTTTAGTTTAAGCATTAATTTTGAATTATATACATGTAATTTTTCTTTATCTGCTTTGTTATGAGAAACAAGATGTTGGATCTCAAATACCATTATTATCAAAATAATAAATATTATTAAATTAACAGTAATAATAGAAAAATTGCCAACATTCGATAATATTATACCTATAATCGAAAATGAAGTAATTATTATTGTAATAAACAAACCAAGAACAGAAAATCCATATCCAAAATAAGTAGTTATTATCTCTTTTTTAGATATTTTATCAAATTTGTTTGACTCTATATCTATAAAAAAATCCTTAACAGGTTCAACATCAGTTTTATAAGATTTTGATAATACGTCCCATAAGTAATTAAATATAAATTTTTTATTAAGTAGATCTGGAAAAAATAGGATTACAATTGATATAAAAAGTGAAGTTATTTCTGACATATTAATTAAATTCTATAATTAGGATTTTCAGTATAAGACAGTTATATCTATATGGTAGTATTATCTTTAATAAAATAATAAGTAGATAAATTTTGAGGAATATATGTGGCAAATTCTTTTTTTCGATGTTAAACAAACTAGAATGATATGCCTCATGATCATCGTTTAAAATTGCTATTTTAGATACTACAAAGTAATAAATCTTATTCTGAAAGATGAAATTTTGATACGATGTACAAGTAATAGTTTCTAGCAGGAGGCTACTTACAGCATTAATAATTTCAATTTTATGTGTAGTCTTATTTATAATGTCAAACATCTCCATAGAGAAATTGAGGTCCACAAAATTATTCTATCTACCTTTTACATTTATTCTTATTCATTTCATTCTTAAATTAAATGATATTGTTATAATATAAATGAATAAGTGGTTTAATCTGCAACAGCTAAAAGTTTTTTTTAGAAATTAATTTCTTTTAAATAAAAATTTAAAGTAATTACTACTATAAGTTAAATATATTATAATAAAAAGATAATTAATACAAATCAATATTTCAGGAAATATTGATTAATAAATAATATAAATATTATAACTACTTTATACAAAATAAAATGTTACAATTAATTAGCCAAAGATATATAATACAACAGAACTAAATACTAATCAAATATTTTTTAATTATTTTTCACACTATCCTATCTTGTTGAATATTAAGTAGATCAGATAGGCTCACTACTACTATAAAACAAAATGGAGTTAGTTTGCAAACCAATAAATAATTAAAATAATATTAATTATTAATCACGGATTTTTAAATTTTATATTATGTAAAGGTAAAGTAAAACCGAATTCTGCACCATTCTTTCCATATTTATTGTTATCCTGCCCCCATATCCTTCCTCCATGAGCATCTATGATATTTTTTGAAATGTACAATCCCAAACCTGTTCCTTTATCAGATTTTGTTGCAAATTTTTCAAATAGTCGTGGCAATACCTCAGGGTCTATTCCTTTTCCTGTATCTTTTATTTTGATAGACACAAATTCTTTTTCTTCATTATTTGCATTATTATTAATTGTCTCGACGAATTTTTCTGTATTAATTGTGATTACTCCATCATCAGTAAATTTTAAAGCATTGTTTAACAAATTAGAAAGTACTTGCTGTATTCTATTTTTATCAGCATAAACAAATAATGGCTGTGCAGATAATTCTGGATATATTAGTTGAATATTGGTTTTTTTATCAATATTTTCTTTGTTTGATTTTATTATATTCTCTTCTTTTTTCATCTTTGCTGTTAGATCTTCAATTAAATTTACAATTATTTCTCTTAAATCAAATTTGCTTTTTTCAAGTTTTAAAGTACCACTTTCAATCCTTGATACATCCAAGATATCTTCTGTTAATCTATACAATTTTTCAGCATTCCTTTTTACAGGTTCTAAATATTTTAGAGTATTTTCAGGAAAAGCATCTATCATTTCACAATATCCTATAATAGACTGAGTAGGAGTTCTTAATTCATGCGCTGCGACATTTATGAATTCTTTTTGCATTCTATCATGTTTATTTAATATTTCATTGGTTATGGTAAGTTCTTGGTTTACATTTGCTAATATTTGTAATGATTCTCTCAATTCTTCTGTGGTACTTTGCAGTTCATCATTTGCGATTCTGATACTTTCATATAATTCGGTTTGGGTCCAAAGAGTATCAAAAATTGAAATATAGGAAAAAACGGTAGTTGGAGTATTAGAATATATTGATGATCCAATTGCATCTAGAAAATTATTTTTGGAATCATCTTTCAATTCAATAACCAATAAATCTTTTTTGTCTATGATTATACATGCCGTATTAATTTCGGATAATGATTCTACTCTTCTAAATTCAATATTTTCCTTTTTTTTATTTATTTTTTTTATTCTATTGTAAATATTTGTTATACACTTCTCTAATTTATTGTTAGTAGGGGTTAATATTTTCACTAATAATTTGTTACTGTTTTCTTCTTCATTACTAATATTATTATTAATATTAATATTTAACAACTTTTTTTCTAAAATACTAAATATTCCTATTTTCCTATATCTGAAAAAAGCATTTATTGATGGAAGGATAATCAAGATTTCTTTAGTTGCTTTTTGTATATGGTGGATCAAAAGTTGTTGAGTTTTATAAGGATTTTCGATTAATTCTGTAAATCCTTCACCTGCATTTAGATTTGATCTCATATCCCTTATTTTTATTCTAGCATCCAAACCCTCATTCCATAGGTCTTCAAATATAGATTTATAATATTTTATAACGGATATATCCGGGATAGAAAGTATATAAGAAGTATCTATTTTATTGGATATACGCATAGAAAGGTTGAATTGTGTATCTGATACTTCAAAGTTAATGGGTAAAGGATTACTGGTATGTCGGATGTAAACACCTTCAACGTCAAGAAATTTTGCTACCAATTCCATATTTTGGCGAGTTATTTTCAATATACATCTTAAACCAATAATATTGTCTTTTTTATTTAAAGAAGATTTAGGTTTGCTCTTTTGTTCTATCTTGTTTAATAATAATGTTTTTTTTATATTCTCTTTAAATAATTCAAAATAATTTTCATAAATTAATTTTAATATTTCATCTTGAAAATACCAATCGCGTTCAATTGTATCTTTCAAACTACTTGTAATAAAATTATGGAATTGTGTACGAGTTTCAATAATTCTAGTTTCTATTTGATCTTTTTCTTCTTCTTCTTCCATTTGTCGAATTCTTTCTTCTACAGTTATTTCTTCATTCCATAATTTATAAGGTTTTCTTATAATAATTAACACCTGTAAATTCATTTATTACAAATAAATTTGGAAATATTCATCATTCTTTAATTTCCTCTATAAAAGAATATAAAACGTTATCAATAATTAAAAAATTTTGTATTAGGGTATTGTTTTTTATATGGCGAATTTGTGTACCTATTTTCTGAAATATAGAAGCAAAAGGAATTGTTTCTTTATCTCTTTATATATATAGTATATATCGTACTCCATGAAAGTGTTTTCCCTTTTTTATATTTTTACAGATCTAACTGCTCATTCCAAAAATTATAATAAAGAATTTTCATCCTTCAGAAATCGTGTAAAGCAAATAAGTGAATATTAGAATTGATAATAGATTATCTCATTCTAAACGTAATTTCATTTCATCTGTTAATTCTTCTCTCTAACTCTTGAAACAATTACCTTTTTCTAGTTCTGCTATTTTCTTTTCTCCAGAAACAGCATTATTCCATATACTTTCAAATGTGTAACGTTGTTGTTTTTACTATTTCTTTTTTTAATTCACTTTATTATTTTTAATTCTTACATTTTATCATATATCATGATATTTTACATCTAACTCTCTTCCATTGATAATAATAGAAAGAAAATCAAAATTGTTTATAAAAGTATTGAACATCTATATTGATACTATATTTTATAATATAAATTACAGTATATGAACATAGTTGTTCTTATTGTAGCTTATTATTATACCGTATAATATATCATCATATGAACAACATCTACATAATATAGAATCCTAATATGATAACTTTTAATAATTAAATGGATATTTTCCATTTAAATTCAACTTTATGTTTGAAAATATACTGGATAGATGTTAATATCTTATGTTAGATAAACTATTATATTCTAATATGATGACCTTAATTGTTGCAGATTTTGTTTATTTTAACCTTTATCAAATTTATTGATAATATTAACAAGATCAATTCCTCGCATAATTTTGATATTGTTTTTTGATGTCAAATATTCAAGTATATTTTTATACATTCTTCCTCCTTTCATTTTTAAAACATTGTCATGCCAAAGTAAAGTTATAATTTTGATATTATCAGACTCATTTTTGGACATTACGATAGAAATAGTTTCTTTAAAAATATCCAGGATATTTGCTTCTGTTGCTCCTAAATATGAAAATAGATATGTGTCCATTAGAGTTATAGGGAATTCTATTATACCATCAATTTTTTTATAATTCATATCATCAATACTAATATAATTCTTGTATTTTTTCATGGTTGAATCATAAATAAATCCAATTTGGTTAAGTTTTGATAGTAATTTGTTATCAAAATTAAGATAATGAACTCTATTTCCAAATATTGGTTTTTTAGTAAGAATTTCTAAGTTAGTTTTCTCTTTTTGAAGATGGTCTAAATTCCTGATGGAATTACCATCCGTATGTAAACCTATTTCCCACTTTCCATCAATAAGAGATGTAATTTCTTCTTCATAATCTAAATAATCTCCATTTTCATAATATGTTCTAAAAAAAAAGGTGGATCTAATATCAAATTTCTCTTCCAAATTCATTATTTCTTCAAAATTATAATATAAATTTTCTTGATCAACTCGCTCAAATACGGAATTTTCAAATCTATCTTTCCTAGCAAATATATGTTCTTTTTCTGGTCCTTGTTTTCTCCAATCAACATCATGAGATAAAAAAATATATAATATCATATCAGCTACTTTAAGGAAACTATAATGATTTTAACTTATCACTTGTTATATTTAACTTAATGGTAGACTTATTGGTATAAACTCCCTTTTCCTCTGTATCACTTAGTATAATGGCCCCTGCTCCAATTACAGTCTCTCGAGCAATTTTTATACCGTTTCTTATAGTAGCATTCATTCCTATAAAACAAAATGAATTGATAGTCACATTTCCTGCTATTGCAGAATGTGAAACAATAAAACAATGATCTTTTATAGTCGTATGATGACTTATTACATTACCTGTCCAGATTATTATATTATTTCCTAAGGTCACAAAGGGTTGAATTACATTATTTTCAAAGATAAAACAATTCTCTCCCATATGAAATTCTTCATTAATCGAAGTAGTAGGATGTACATAACTTATCAATTTATACCCCTTGGTTTTTGCTTCATCAAATATCTTTGCTCTTTTCTTATTCATATTAGTATATCCTATTGCTATAAACATCTCAAATTTAGTACATGGATAAATAGCTTGAACTGTTTCAAATGGAACTACAGGCAAGTTACAAAATGTTTGGTTATCTTTTAAAGCCCATTCATTAACTGTAAAAGCTACAACTTCAAATTCTGTAGATTGCTTTAGATATATATATATAATTTCTGCAAAGTTACCTGTTCCAAAAATTATAACCTTTTTCAATAAAATTTTTAAATATAACAAGTATATGGATTTTTGTTTTTGGTATATATAAGCATCTTATTAATTGTACTTCTTATAAGGAAGATTATGAATAAAATTATGTGGTTAGCTATCTTAGCTTCGAGATTAATTTATTCTACCAATAAGTTATAAGAAATTGCATACTTTGTTGGATTTTATTATAATCAGAAATACCTTTTGATTTATTTTTATCTTATCTAAATTTTATTATTGCTCACCTAAACTTTATAAAATTTTCCAACAATTATCTGGTTTGAAAAATGTATTTAATTACTAAAGATCCTACTTAAAATACTATGTTCGCAGTAACTAAATTTAATTACTTATTTTTACTATAGAAATTATAACGTTTTATATATAATAACAAGAAGAATATTTAATTTTATATATTAGTTATTACTCAATTTCCTAGTATACCACCTACTTTATCTTTTATTTTATCTAAAGTACCTTCTGAATTTTGTCCAGAGTTTTCTCCTGTTGTTGCTTGATCATTCCCTCCGTTGCCAAGTATCCCACCTAATGTATCTTTTATTTTATCTAAAGTACCTTTTGAGCCTGGTTGTTCATTTGTACCCGTTAAGTTATCACTAGTAGTATCCATATTTTCATTTGTCATTGACATGTTATTACTTGTATCTGATGTCATTGGATTAGAAGCATCATCATTCTGAGCAAATGTAGGAATTATAGGACTACTCACTAGTATTGTACTAATTGTGGTAGCAAATATAATTATTAATAACATTCTTGAAATCATTAAAAGGTTATGAACAATATATTATATAATAATATCCGGTAAAATTTTTTATATAATATCCATTATACCGATTTTTTAGTATTAGATATAAATCTAACATGATATCCTATAACGATCAAAAGATCCTTTATTGTTGTTATTTCGCTTGAATAATAATAATAATAATTAACCAACATAGAAAATAAATTATTTTTAATGTTAATAATGAATAAGCTAGTATAATAACAACTTCATCTTATATAAAATAGGTATAATAATATAATGCCAATGCTGATGTTAAAATGTAAAACCTGCGGTGAAGTTTTCCCAGGAATCTATATTGTTGAAGAATTCACTAATGATGATGAATTTAAATCATCGATTACTAAAAATAACATAATACATAGTTGTTCGAGAGGACACCAAAATGAATATAGTATAGAAGATTATATGGATTGGTCGAAGATTGAAATTATCTAAAGTAATATTAGTAACGTATCCTGATGATTTTATCATAAATGAAGGTAAACAGCTTATACTGTCTATTCCAGAATATGAAATTGCCAAAGTTTTTACACAAAAATATCTGAATCATTCGAAATATGGAATGGGTTCAGGCAAAGCAGAAGAAATAGAGAAATTTGTTAAAGAAACTAATGAAATAGAAGAAATAATTGTTGATGAACATTTAAGCTCAAAACAGATCTATAATCTTGAGAAATTAATAGGAATATCTGTTAAAGACCGTGAAAGATTAATTTTAGATATCTTTTATACAAGAGCTACTACAGTTGAAGCAAAATTACAGATCCAATTAGCTGAGATTGAATATGAGATGCCCAGGGTACGTGAAAATGCAAAATTGTTAAGCAATAGTAATGAAAGAGCAGGAAAAGGAGGTATGGGAGAGTATATAGTAGATGTACAGTTTCGTGATCTCAAACGACAAATGTCGTTTATTAAAGAAAAGATAAATGATGCTAAAATAAAACGCAATATCTATCAGCACCAAAGACAGAAAACAGGAATACCTGTTGTTTCTTTAGTAGGC
>JAICEO010000077.1 GCA_025924135.1 Nitrososphaeraceae archaeon
GATAGTGAATTTGAATCAGTTGATACAATATTTCCTTTAAATAATGAAAGTCGTAAAGATTTAATAGTATTAATTCCTGCAGGCCCTCCAGCTCCAGGAATAAGTACATTGAAAGTATCCATGAAGATTAGTTATAATGTGATGATAATTAAAATCTACATATTTTTAAATTTAATAGCATTTTGAATACAATTAAGTTTTAAGAATTATATTTATTAATAACACCACTGGAGATCTGATGCTAATTATAGAATAAAATAGAGAATATATATTGTTAGAAATTATGTAATAGAAATTATGAATTTAAAAGAAGACTATCATGTTCATACTAACTATAACGACCATTCAGACCCAAATCTTACAGTGAAAAATGTAGTAGAAGAGGCGGAACGAAAGGGATTAGAGATAATTGCTTTAACAGAACATGTAAGAGAATCATCAAAATGGATCTCTGAATATTTAAATGAAATATCAAACTACAAAGAAAAATCAAAGGTTAAACTAATTTCTGGATTTGAAGCAAAGATTTTGTCTGATGGGAATATTGATTGTAGAGAAGAAGTTGCAAAGGATTACTTTATTATTGCAAGTTTTCACACGAAATATAATGATAAATCGATTTGGATAAATGCATTAAAAAAAGTAATTGAAAATAAGTATGTAAATGTTATAGGTCATTTAGCTCCCGAGAGTTCATTTCACATACATACAGAAGAGATAGAAGAATTTGCAAAACTTCTTAGTAAACACAACAAAATAGTAGAACTCAATGCAAAATATAAGAGGCCACCTGAAAAATGGGTTAAAATATTTATTAAAAGAGGAGTTAAGTTTCATCTAGGTAGTGATGCACATTCACTTTGTGAAATTGGTAATTATGCATCCATAACGAAGTTAATTAAATTATTTTTTAAAGAGAATTAATTTTTATTTTACAATAAGAATAAACTTTTTTCTAAATAAGTATATTTTAACCATAAAATTTTATATCACGTTTATGCTAAATTCGATATTGCCTATAATAAGTATTTCATTAAATGATGATATTATTAATGATATTGATAAATTGCAGAAAAATCTTGGATTTACTGGAAGATCAGAAATAGTGAGAGCGGGTTTAAGAAATATCATAGCAGAACAAAAAGAAAGAGATATTTTACAAGGAAAATTGGCTGCTTTATTATTAATTATTCATCAAGAAAGAGATGATGATCAAGTTACTAATATGAGACACGATTTTGAAGAAATTGTGACTACTCATATACACAGCAAAATTGATCAAGATAGATGTGTCGAGTTATTTTTATTAAAAGGAGATGCCGAATTAATAAGAAATATGACTAAAAAGTTTCAAACTAATAAAAAATTAGAACATGTAAAGCTGATTGCGATGTAAAATATTGGTAAATTATATGTTAGTATATCTAGAGCTATTTTATTTTTAATTCCAAGGAATATTCCATTAGATCTGTATTTACTGTTGCCGGTCCCATATATGTGCTGGTGAACTGAGCTGATTGTAGTGAATCCTGGATTATAGAGCTACATGAATAAGAATCGAGTCCAGATTCAAGACAAAATTTGAGCAATTCATTACTAAATTCCATGAATGAATTACTAGATATAATATCCTCATTATTACTTTTTTTATCTACTATCTTTGCAAAATATTTCATATTTTGATTTTTTACTTGATTAACAGTTACGGAAGATTGACTCGAATCTTGATTCTTAAAAATTGATCTTAGTTCATTATTAACAATATTTGATGTATTAGGCTTTGATGATGTATCAGTAGGAGTAGAGCTGGATGAAGAGGAGCTAGTAGGTGGAAGTAAGGAATTTAGAGATGAGATTGATGCTGAAGAATTTGGTCCAGAAGAGTTTGCTGTAGGTTTAAGAGTTGGAGGATGAGGGGTGCTGGATGAAGAGGAGCTAGTAGGTGGAAGTAAAGAACTTAGAAGAGAAGAACTGGATGAAGAACTGGATGAAGAAGTAGAGTTTGATGAAGGAGAGGAACCCATACCTTGCATTAATGACTCAATCGTACTATCAATTATATTTCCTCTCCCTACTTTATTTAAAAGATTATTTACTTCTGTATCAATGTTTGCAGGATTAGAAACATTATCTGATTGCGAATAAACTAAGTTTAATAATTGACCACCACTATTGATAGACACTAGTAAGATTAAACCATACAATACCAAAAAGTTAAATTTCATTTAAATATTTTACCTCGACCGATCTTATATCTTTTAGTATTAATATGAATTGTAGAAAAGTTATAATTAATTCTCCTATAATATTATCGGGTCTTCTAGAGGATTTAAAAATTGGTAAATGCCCAATAAAAAATGAAATTATTATATTTTTAGGAATAGATAATAAATTTATAAAATTTAAAATATTAAAAAATCTTGTCATATATTAGTCGGATTGTTGTGTTATATTTTTAGTGGTTTGATTTAGTGGGATTTCCAAAAGTGTTGGAGTATCAATTAATTCTATTATACATGTTTTGTCTGTCCTTTCTATTACTCCTGTACATCCAGAAATCCTATTTATTTCATATCCAAATGTATTAGATATCTTAACATCATAATTTCCTGGCTTTATAGATACTTTTTGAAAGTTATTGCTACCGGCGAAGGAACTTGGTTCAACGTTTTCTCCTTTCACTGTTATAATAAAATCTAATGGTTTTTTGCTTCCACCATGGACATTTATTACCTCTAAGAGAACATTCAAGTGAAGGTCACGTAAAAATAAGTTTACATTTGGATTGTTATTATTGTTACTGTCGTTAGCTTTCTTAGTTGTTGTAACGATTGTAGTTGTCAGATTGTTACTTGTCAGATTGTTACTTGTCAGATTGTTACTTGTCAGATTGTTACTTGTCAGATTGTTACTTGTCAGATTGTTACTTGTCAGATTGTTACTTGTCAGATTATTAATAGAGTTTGTTAATTCATTAGACGGAGTTAAAGGATTTATATCATCAAATGTCATTACACATTCTATGTTGTCACCTGAATCTATAATCCCTTTACATCCAGCTGATGTAGTAGTTTTATATCCAGAGGCGTTATTTATTTTAACTTCATAACTTCCTGGCTGTAGAGATACAGATTGTCCATCTGGATTCCCAGGGAATGAATTGGGAGTTGCCTGGCTACCATTAACTGATAAAATAAAATCTTTGGTTTGTTTAGTTCCTCCATTATCATTGATTACCTGAGTCACTATATTTATGAGTGATGCAGATGAAAATGATTCTTTTTGAATTGGATTAGCAAATACCTCAACTTCATTGATACTGGCCCAATCATTTACACTATTTCCACTAACAGTAATTCTAAGATACTTACCAACAGTATCGGGTATATCATAAACTTCACTTTCATCAGTAGTATAACTATTGGTGCTTGAAAAAACTTGTCTAAAATCATAACCATCAGAAGAAACAGAGATTGTAAAATCTATGTAACGAAGATTTCCTTTATACCAAGAAATTCCAATATCACATATTTGTTTTTCTTGTCCAAGATCAAATTGTAACCATGAGCCTAATCCTAAATTGGACCATTTTGTAGAGAGATCATTGTCGACTGCATTACCCTCAGTATTATTAGGAGAATTACTTATTGATGAAATATGATCGGCAGGGATATTTAAGGGTAAACAGGGAGAAGGAGAGCCAGGAACTATCGGATTATTAATATCAATCTCAGATATACTTGACCAATCATTTATTGAATTATCATTAACGGTTATTTTAAGAAAGCGGGCTTTAACATCTGGAATATCAAATTTTTCCGGTCCAGTGGTAAGTCCACTGCTAGTTGCAGAAAACAAATTGCTAAATATTTCTCCATCTACAGACGTAGATACAGTGAATTTAATCTTCCTCTGATCACCTTTATACCAAGATATATCAATATCACATATCTCCTTTTCTTTACCTAAATCAACTTGAACCCAAGAATTTAGTCCATATTTAGACCATCGTGTAGATTGATTACCATCAACTGCATTGAGTTCAGTATTATTGGCAGCTTTCCCTATGGAGGTAACATTAACAGCTTTTTCGGGTTTACAAGACATATTATCTCCAAATGAAACAAATACTAATTGATTGTCTAAATTGAATTTGTTTTGCGTGTATGCATCATATACCTCTGCAGTAGTAAGAGATCTATCCCAAATGCGAATTTCATCTACATCACCCACATATAATTTATCTTTGAAGAGAGAGTTTGCAGCGATGGCAATCCTATTTTTCCCTGTAATATCAGGTTTGGCATTCTTAGTATCTATACTATGATCAAGCACTCCATCAATAAATAACTTCAGTAATGATCCGTCGTAAGTCACAGTAGCATAATGCCATTTATTGTCATTGACGGGTTTTTTAGAAGTAACAAAATAATTTGAAGAGTCTTTTGCTTCAAATCCTGCTTGAAGATGACCAAGGTAGGTTATCCAAAATCCATAGTTCATATTTTCACCGGCAGCTTCGGATCCAAATCCACCTTTATTAACTAAAAATGAAACATTGGGATCGGTATTATTAGTTTTGAACCAAACCGCAATTGAAAATTGATTTAATTGAAATAATTCTGAATCTTTTACATATTGAAAATTATTACCAGTAAAGGTTCCAAATTTTCCAATTTGTGCTTCTACACTATGTATGTACAAAAGATTTGAATAAATAATGGTAAATGAAATTATAAATGAAATTAAAATTAATCTAATCATCTTATTTTTATAAATTTTATAATTTGTTGTCATTATATCTCCTCACCAAGAATTAGTCAAATAAACTTCTTTTATCACTTTCAGAAATTGACCAAGATGTCCTATAATCTATTTTACCAAAAATAGTTGATAAAAAAATAAAATAAATTTACTATTTATGAAAAATTGAGAATAATAATTATCTCAACAACTATCGATCTTATTCTCTCCTTTCTGCTAATGATAATAATGCTTCTTTACCAAAATCAAGAGCCAATTTTTTTTCTTCCATCATTCCACACTCAATGCACTTCACAGTGTTATTTAATTTGACAGTATCACCTCCACAGATATAACATATACAATACACTACCCCAAAATCTTTATCGTTTATAGTAGCATGAGCAGAGGAGTTCATCAAGCTAAAGATTCTTCCTCTCACTATATCTCCAACTCTATAAACTAATTTTGGTCTTCTTTCACCTCTGTCTCTTCTGGAATTCCATCCTCCTGAGTCTGAAGTTATCCTTGTTGATGCAATTGCAGATAGACCCGAAGAAAATTTTTTATTATTAAGATAGAGTATTCTTATAGAAATCATACTTACAAATAACATTTCTATATATCCTATTATCACATCTCCTATTTTGGGAAAATGTGCTTGTTTTATTCTTTCTATCACAACTTGCCTCTTTTTAAAGTCATATTCTTTTTTCCCGAAACTCAAAGATTTTATCGAACCATCTACAACAAATGTATTTTTTCCACTTTCAAATTCTTCAATAAACGCCACATGTTCACCAGGAAATATAACATCATAATTTGATTTTTTCTTAACCATTTAAGAATTGTAAACATCTTAAAGTTATAATTGTTATTTTTAGCTGTTCTACTTAGATGCAGGATAAATAATCTCTACTTTCTTTAATTAAATAGTAATTGATATATTAAGACTATGAAAAAAATTCCTACCAAAATTAAACTGATTCCTGACGCGAAAATTAACTTAAAATTACCTTTTCTTAACTCTCTTTTTAAATTACCAAATTTTAAAAACTTTAGCAAAGCCCTAAATATTAAGGCATAGTAAGTCTACTACAAACATTATTTTCCATTACTGCTCTCTTATACTTTCTAACTTAGAAACTACTTGCCATAGAGTTGTTCTGATATGTGATTCCATATGTCTATTTTGCGTTAAACTATCTAGCATACTAACTGCATTAGCTGCTCTAACAGATATACTACCATTTTTTTCTTCTTTTAAAATATCATAAATATCTTTTATTTGGTTGCGTATTACCCTTGGAAGGTCTTTATTCTCTTTGAATGATTCTAAAGTTGAAATAGTACTCTCAAGCCTTTCTGTATTTTCTTTATCACGCATTTCCCTTTTTGATTTCATAATAGCAAACTAGACCTCGATTTTGAAGAATAAAATTTAGTTGATTATTACTTATTTATATGTTTTTAATTCTCATAATTTAAAGGCAGCAGAATAGCGATTTTTCAAAGATCCATTATGAATAAATATTCCTAAATATTTATTTATTATATGGAATGTGCAGTTTATGATACATATGTGACAAAAAAAGATGGAAAAATCATGCATTTTGATGTGATTGTAGAAGCTAGTACCCCTCATGAAAAAGCAATTGAATATGGAAAGGAATTCCTTGAGGAAGTAGGTCAGGGAAATCAAACAATGACACAGGAAGAGTGTCAATTCTGTCATGTTCAGGAAGCTCCACCTGTCGTTGCAAAGGATATCGAAAATAGAGGATACTTTATTCAAAAAATGGAAGGTTGTCCATAATTTCTTATTTATTTTAGTCTTTTTCAATTCTTTAGATTTTAAATCTAGCATTTGTAGTCAAAAGGTTAGCACTCTAGAAATTTATAATGGAATATAATTTTAGTAATTTAATTAATGCATTTAATCAATTAAAAAAATTTAGATTTTATTCATTATCAAGACATCATGAACGATTTCTTTTTCCTTATTTGTGTGGAACATATTTTTCTTATCGCAAAGTAGATGTCTTGAGAATAAAAGCAATAGCAGATGCAGTTAGTAAAAAAGCATCTAGGTCCATAAAATATTTAGAAGTAGGTTGTGGGAATGGAGATTTTTTAAAAAAGGTGAGGGAGTATATTCCAAATGCAAAAGGAATAGAAAGTAATGTAAATATTTTTTATTCACTTGGTAGACCAAAACCAGAATATATAGAGATAAGTGATGTGAAATACGGTATAGATGAGTTTTATGATATTATATTTGTAGGTTGGATGGATCCTGGACAGGATTTTAGAAAATATATAGCTGACAAAACAGATATAATAATAACTACCTTGGATTCTGGTTTGAGTTTAGCGGCAGAATATGAAGGACACGGTTTCAAAAAAATAATCAAATGGACTACACCATCTTGGGAAGACGTAAATATTGAAATTAATAACCATTTCTATTCCAATCTTGATTCTAAAAGTTTACAATTCCTTTCTAATTTAAGAGGAGCACATAATTTTTGGTATGTTTATTCGAAAGATAATATAAAAAGTCATTTATTAATCGATAGTCTAAAAAAACAAATACTATACGAGGAAAATAAACAAGACAAGATAATACCGTATGACTTTGAAAAGATTCTCGATGAATGTGGATTTTCATTTCATCAATGTTTAGATAATAATTATATAAATTCTAAAACCAAACTATGGGAAATAGAGTTTCTCTAAACAACATAGAATATGACAAGACTTAAAGTAACCATACTTATTAGTATCATAGAATAATAATGGAAATTAAAATTTTAGGAGCTGCTAAGGAGGTAGGTCGTTCTGCATTCCTAGTCAGTAATGATAATTCTCATATTTTAATGGATTACGGGGTTCTTCTAAAAAAGGAACCTCAATTTCCACTTCATGTTAAACCAAAAGACTTACAAGCGGTAGTATTGTCCCACGCTCATTTAGATCATTCTGGATTTATTCCATCTTTATTTCTATCATCATCTAAATTTCCTGTTCTTTCTACTAATCCTACTATCGAACTATCTCAATTACTAATTGAAGATATGATAAAGATATCAGGATTTTATCTTCCATTTGAAAATATTGACCTAGATAGAATGCTAAAGTCTCATAAAAATCTACAATACAGAGAACCTTATAATATAAATGAGACTTATATAACGTTGTATGAGTCGGGACATGTATTAGGAGGTTCAACAATTGTTGTTGAAAATAAAGGAAAAAGAATTTTTTATACTGGAGATATTAATACAAGAGGGTCTAAGATCTTGAGACCTGCAGATTTAGATATTGATGAAATACATCTCATGATAATTGAAAGTACCTATTCACAAACTAATCAAATACCTAGACCACTATCGGAAAAAGAGTTATTAGAATTTGGATATAAAATTATTAATAATGGTGGAACGTTATTTATTCCCGCCTTCTCAGTAGAAAGAGCTCAAGAGATAGCATGTGTTTTTAAAGCCTATAAATTTCCTCATAAAATTGTTATGGATGGAATGGCACTTAAAGTAAATGAAATCATGTTAAAATATCCTGAATATATAAGGGATCCCATAGTTTTCAAAAAATACATAGAAGAAGTGGAATGGATCAGAGATTGGAAAAGTAGACGAAGATTCATCAAAGAACCTTGTGTAATTATTTCTCCTGCCGGAATGTTAGTTGGAGGTTCTGCTATTTTTTATATGCAAAATATTATGATGTCAGATAAAAATGGTATTGCACTGGTTTCTTATCAAGGAGAAAATACACCTGGAAGAATGTTGCTTGAAAAAGGTACTTTTAAAATAAACGGTAAAATTAAAAAATGTCTAGCAGAAGTAAAACAATTTGATTTTTCTGGTCATAACAGCAGAGATGAATTATTTGAAATCCTAGATAATATAAAAGGAAATCCAAAAGTACTTACGGTCCATGGAGATGGAAATTCTTGTATCAAATTTGCAGAGGAAATAACTGAAAAATATGGTTTTGAGGCGATAGCCCCGAATTCTGGTGAGACATTTAAAGTTTAATGAAAATGATAATAATAGCAAATTTAAAATTAATTGAATATAATAATTTGAATAGTGATAATTAAAAATACCGATCCATTTAAACTGAAAAAATGTACCTCTTGTAAAAAAGATATTATATTAAATGCCAAATATTTTACTTATCCACTATCACTTCAATATTTTTGTATTGAGTGTGCTCAAAAAGAAATTCCTAAGATAATAGATACATTACACAATGATTTAAAAAAAATAAATAATAATTAAAATTTTGACAAGTTTCTTATAACAATTAATGCGTTATAAAATGACTTTTAAATTTAAAAAGAATAATCTCGTTCCTTTAGATGTAATAAGAACAATTAATAGTGGACAAGTTTTTCTCTGGGAAAAATATAACAATTCTTGGTATGGAATTGATGGAAATTATATATTTAAATTAACCATCAATGATACAAAATTAAACACATACAATGAAAATATAAGATACCATTTGGAATTAGAGAATAGTGATATAGATTATAATTCTTTTCCAGAAAATGAAAATTGGGTTTATGATTTTTTTAGGTTATGTGATAACGAGAATGAAATAAACAAAACACTATCCAAAGATCCTATTATTTTCAACATTTACAATAAATATAAAGGTCTACGATTAATACGTCAGGATCCATTCCAATGTATTATTTCTTTTGTTTGTGCAAGCAATACGAATATAAAAAGAATAAGATATATGCTTAAAAATATTTGTAAAAAATTTGGTAAAAAAGTAACATACAATAATATAAATTTTAACTTATTTCCTACTCTAAATGAATTGGCGGAAGCTTCTACTCAGGACTTAATAGGATGTGGTTTGGGATATAGGGCTAAATTTGTTAGATCTATATCAAACGAAATAAAAAATACTATTGATCTGAATTCATTAAAAGAGATGAAGTATCAAGATGCAAAATCAGAATTAACTAAACTTTTTGGAATAGGTAACAAAATTGCGGATTGTATTCTTTTATTTTCATTAGAAAAAACCGAAGCATTTCCAATAGATATTTGGGTATATAGATCTTTATGTCAATATTATGGCTGGATGTTTGAAGATAGCAGTAAAAGAAAAAGTAAAAAGATCTCAGAAAGTGAATACAAATTAGTTTATGAAAAGATTCATGGGTATTTTGGAGAATATTCAGGCTATGTCCAACAATATCTATATTATCATATCAGGGATTCTCATAAAAGAAAGTGGTAAACCTTAGTAAATAGAATTATGAAATACGAACATCCTTTAACGTGCGTTAGTAAGATTTAATGTGATTTGATTATTTTCTTTCTTCACAGAATCTATGATACCAAAGACATCGACATCATCTATTGTAGATGAAGCATCAACAAAAATAGAATACCTATTTAGATCCTGTGTAGAATTAGATAAGGGAATTATTAATTGAATTGTTTGGTTTTCATTAATTTTAAAGGTAGTTTGATCTTTGGAGACTTCTGAGTCTGTAGACTTGTCTCTCAATTGGGCGTTAATATCCCAAATTTGATCTAAGAATTTGTCACCATTAATTATTTTAACGATTACACTCATTTCAGAATTTTGGGAATAGGTATCAGTTAAAGAAATAATTGATAAAACTACGATGCCTATTAGTAATGAAATTTTAGAATTAAAAGAATTAGGATCCATGGGTATAATAAAATAAACATCTATTTATATAATTCACTCAAATTTAAGATTTCTTTTTGTAAATTCTTACAATATTTATGTTCATATATAAATCTATTA
>JAICEO010000078.1 GCA_025924135.1 Nitrososphaeraceae archaeon
ACATCTGAGCCTTCATCATACAGTAAGGGAATCTTATTTGCAAATCTGTATAACTTGAAGGAATTTATATCTCCACCATAGGCAATTCCACATTCAATAATTGTTGGCCTATTATTAATTACAATAGATCGTGCAGAATAAGAAGTAAGAGCTGGTTTTAAAACTCTAACATTTTGATTGGTTCCTTCTTCTCTAGGATTTACACATTTAAGGTGATCTCGGTTGTGAATAATAACGTATTCTGACATCATACCTGTTGTTAATATCTTTTCACCTATTGGACTTAAATGGTCAATATGAGGTGACTGAAATTTCATCTGTTTACAAACGTTAACTACTTTGATGAGATCACTTTCTGAACAAAGATTAGCTAATTTATTATCTATTTTAGAGGAACGTATGATTTCACGCGCTTTTTCAACAGAAAGTTTTTGAAAGGAACTAGATAAAATAGTTTGAAGAGAAGCTTTTTGATTGGAGAAATTTAATATTGCCTTTTTTAATGTTTGTAAATCCATATCAGAAGGATGAGGAAGTACTTCTTTTGCAGGATCAGGCATTATATCCGTTCTCCTTTCAAAAATTATTTTGCCATCATCATTTTCAAAAGTTAAGTTTGAATAGGGATTTACAATGCTAGTTTGAGAAATATAATCATATATCTTATTTTTCGTTATAGGAGATAATCTTGCTCTTAATGTAGCAACAATTTTAAAACCATGTTTACCTTTGATAATATTTTCCATCTTTGGTACTATTTTTTTGTTTAATACTATAGGTTTATTCGTTGTAATATCTGTTCGCAATTCATAATAATATTCTGAATCTTCATCAATAGATTTTGACCATACTTTTATAGGTTTGTCTGTATCCTTTGTAGAAAATGCCGCAATCATTTTAAGGCCTACTCCAAATAACCCTCTTTGTTGTTTTTCAACATATTTACCAGAAGTTAAAAAAGAACAGACAGCCACTGGGACCTTTTCTGAGTTGATCCCAATCCCATTGTCTTGACAAGAGATCGTCCAAAGGTCATTGCCTTCATCAGTTTGTTTTATGGATACAGAAATATTAGGAAGAATATGATGAACCTCACAAGAATCTAGTGAGTTCTCTATCAATTCTCTGATTGCCATGTACAAAATACGTTCCCCCGTAAATCCAGCTAAAGCAGAATTATCTACAAAAAATTCAGATTCAGCTTTTTTATTATATTTGATCTTAGGATTTTTGTGAAGATGATGATGAGTATTATTATCTGAATCTTTATTTTGATATTTAAGTTCTAATTTCGAATTTATTTTCAACAGGATATGACTTGTATAAAATAACTCAATTTATCTTTTAGCATTAAATAAATTAGCCTTTAACATATATTATATTTGTGATCCATAAGGAGTAGTGGAAAATTTAAGTTCCTTTAAAGATTCAAAATTCACTTCAATTAAAAATCGTTTTCCTTCTTTAGAAATAACTAGAAAATCAGTACCTATTCCTATGATTTCCCCTCCAATAAGTTTTTTATTGTTATTCATTATTGTTATCAATCATATTGCCATATTCTATTATTATAAATTTTTAAATTTGAAGATAATTTATGAAGAAGAAATTATAGTATTATAATCTTTTATCATATTTTGGTCCATAATTCCTTGTACTACAAATTCCCTTCCGTCAGATAATTTAATATCCATTGCTACAGCACTATAAGGGATCTCAAATTTTTCTATTATATTCTCATCCTTAGTCTCATAAATCTTTTCGATATTTTTATTATCTATCTTAAATCCAATTACTTGAACTATTTTTCGATGTCCAGAACCACCGCCTCTTCCTCCTGCTGATCCTTTTGATTCCTCCACTAACAAAATAAAAACTTGGTTATAGGAGGAAAGATCAGTTAAATCTAATTCATCGTATATTACTAATAGTTTCCTTTGACTACTCAGGATAATTGATTCTAATTCATCCATATTTATTCTAAGAATAAAAGTAAAGACAAAGGAATTTCCTATTTAGTGTCTCTTCTCTGCTCTATGATAACTTTTTCAATCTTTGCTTTTTCGAAATCTATTGGTTGATCCGAAGATTGATTCGTTGCAAGGTCTTCTATTTTATCTACTGTTTCCATTCCATCGATGACTCTTCCAAAAACAGTATATTGATTGTCCAAGAATTTTGCATCTTTAGTAACTATAAAGAATTGTGAACCTGCACTATTAGGATCTCCTGTTCTTGCCATAGATATTATTCCCCTTTCATGTGGAATATCATTGAATTCAGCATCAATAGTGTAACCAGGCCCTCCAGTTCCCCATTTATCTTTTTGGGTGCTGTTTTTAGTTGTTGGATCTCCCCCTTGTATAACAAAATCTTTTACTATTCGGTGGAAAATTGTTCCATCATAAAAACCTGTTTTTGAAAGATTAAGAAAACTGTTAACATGCTTTGGAGCAGCCCCTGGAAATAATTCTAGGGTAATGTTTCCTAATGATGTTTTTAAAATTGCAATATAATCAGAAGGGGTCATATTAGCCTTAATCATATTTTGAGGTGTTTCTTCTGCTGTATTTGATTCTTTGTCTTTTGTTGTTGCATTATCTTGTATATTCGATGGTTGAGAAACTGGGTGTGGTTTATAATTTTTGTTAACTTGATAAACAAAAACACCAAAAACTATGTCTTCATTGTCATTTTCAAAACTTGGAGACGAATAAACCAGTTTGTACGGTTGGTCACTTGTTCCATTTATGGGATATTTTATATCCTTAAGATTCAGAGCAATTGTTCCACTTGAATATTCAGGTTGGATATTAGTCAACATTCCGTTACCAAATGATGCGTATGATATAGGAGTAAAGGGAATGAGTTTTCCAAGTAAAGTGTTATTCCAAAAATTTGTGTTTGGAGTAAATCCATCATCTTCAACAAAATCTCTTTCCTTGAAACCACCAATCTTCATAAACCATTGTTTTTTACTTTCATCTCCGCCACTTCCTAAAGTATAAAACGAGTTCCCATTGGGACCATTATGCCTATCTGCTACGATATAGACTAATATATAATCCGCCTTTAAATCTTGAGCAATCTGAGTTGCTGTTTCCGGTTCACTCATTAACATTTTAGCAATAGTTTGTATTCTCGTTTGATTTATTGTTGCATTATCAGCTAAAGTGGTTTTATTTCCTAATGTCGTTATCCAATACCCATAATCCCACCATGATGCTATTACTGAGTCCTTGGGGGTATTGTTTGCTATCCAATCTACTGCATCGACCCAATCCTCCACTTGCATCCTGAAACCTGTTGCGCCATTCACTATAGATGGAGGAATATCCGCAGAACTTATCCAATTAAAATTCTTTGGATATATCAAGCCATTATAATCAATCAAAGGAATAGAAACTAAAAAGATAATCATAGCCACAAAGGAAAATTTGACTAGAGGTTTAACTTCTGGTAAAATCCTGCCTTCTTTAATATTTTTTCTAAATTCCCTTTCCTTTATCTTGTACTGATTCTCAATCCTACTCTGCAGTATGCTCCGCGTTAATTCATAAAGCCCAATGGATGCGAGTATTACAATTGCTATAGATGAATATACCATTAGTCTTGCAAATGTTGCGCTAACATACAGACCCGTTAGCCCGATAATTAAAGCAAAAATGGTCATATCTGTTCTCTTAGAAAATGAAACCCAAACCCCAAATCCTGCAAATATCAACAATATTGAATAATCTGTAAAATAGTCAATTACCGTTGGAGTCGAATGCTCCGCTACTGATTCGACTAAAGGATTATGAGAAGACAAAAAAGGATTTATCGCAACAAGATATCGGAAGGATGAGGGTTGGTAAGCCCCTATGAGAAATATACTAACAGTAAGTAAAACGAATATGCCAAGTGCCGCAATAAGGTTTCTATTAACTTTTGTAGGAGAACTTTTAGTTCTTATAATCGTACCTACGATTGCAAATACCATTCCAACTATAAGAGCTATGCCAGGGAGTCCAATGACAAAGGAGATGCCAGGGCGAGGAAACGCACCTGCTGTTATTAAAGTAATTAATGTGAAGGTTATAATTCCATAAAGAAATATTGAATCTTTTCTAAGAAAAGGTAACAAAAAAAAGAAAATTCCCAAGGGAATACTAAAATATTGAATTCCACCCCATGACGAATTGGCCAATCCCAGAATGAGCCCTCCGCCTGCTGCTGTTAAAATCGTTCGTTTTATATTTTTGCTTTTTATAGAAGAGAGAAATAGGTATACAGACAAAAGTGCCAAGAAAAGTCCTAATGGCTCAGACTTAAACCATCCCAAATTGCCTCTTTGAATAATTGCAGGCATAAAAGCAAACAAAAGACTTGCGAACATCCCTGCAGTAGTACCACTCAAATTTCTTACAAGAGCAAAGATAACTATGGTAGTAAGCGATCCGATTACTACTGGGAACATTATCACAAAATCCATAAGTGAAGTGCCAAAACCAAAAATTTTATACATGGTTGCTGCTATAAGATGAAGAGCAACTTGTGAAGTTGTGGGTACAAATCTACCCTCAGGATACCAAGACTGGTAATCATGCCAATTTAAATAAGCTGTAAACCCATTATCAATAATATACTTAGTAGCTCTATAATCAAAATATGGATCAAATTCATTTAAAGCAAATCCATATTTTATTGGGTAAGATCTTATAATAAAGGCAGTAGAAAAGGCTATTATGAGAACCAAAATCACAAGAAGATGCTTAGTCTGAAATTGAAAGGAGTTTATTCTAAATAATGCTTTATTGCCCGATAACAATGTAATAAACTACTATTTTCCACTTCCTTTTTAAGGTAATGGCTATTACTTACATCACTCAAAGTCGATATTCGCAAAATTCAAATTGCATTAGATAAAAGGTGATAGTCATCGACAGCCATCTATGCATATGCCTCAAACTATGCAGATTTGATCAACGAGAGGAAGGACTGTTGAGAGATGAATAAAGAAAAGGTAATAATGTTGTAATTTCCCCATGTATGGTAACTTGCCTTGCATCTGCTCTTAACTTATTCCATGAAATAGCTTCTTTTACTTCTGCCCCACTCAGACTTCCATCCCACTCATTAGCCGTAGTAATATAAACAGCGTAATCGAGTCCATCTCTAAATTGATTCCACCATAGAGTATGATGTTTGGATATTCCGCCTCCTAACATTAAAGCACCAGTTTTTTTTGCTTCAAATATAATATCAGAAAGTTTAGTTTGATCTTTTAAAATATCGAGAGACATGTCTTTGTGATTCTGATAAAAAAGCCATATTTGACTCCCTACAGCTCCATCCACTATACCGGGGACGATAACAGGAATTTTGTTTTTGTGAGCCCAATACAAAAAAGAGGTTTCTCCTAATTTGCTTCCTATATAATCAATGAATTCGTAACAAGCAAATTGTTTATTCTCTTTGTAGAATTCATTAAGATATTCTTGTATTTTAGTTTCTATTAAAGGCCCATAATTTTCTACAGGGATAAATATATTCCCTAATCTGTGAATATTCTTTTTTTTAAGATGATAGTCATCGATATTAAAATCACCAGGATAATAGTTAGCAAAAGATCTAGCTATATCATGATCTAAAGCGCCACATGTTGTTATTATACAATTAAACATATTCCTTTTTACCATATCTTTAATTATTCCTCGTATTGCTGTAGAGATTATTGCTCCCACAAAAGATAAAAATTTAGTACAATTAGGTTCTTCTATCATTTTTTGTAATATGGTAATTCCGTCACTCAAGTTTACAGATTCAAATCCTCCTGATTCTGACATTTGATGTAAAACTTCTTTTAAATTACAGTTTTGAATATTATAATCCTTAATTTCATATTTAGTTTTTTTTTTATTTTTATGACCAGTCATAGAAAAGTAATAAAATAGTATCAATATAAGAATATATTTACTTGTAATTATCTTCATATTCGCATTTTATAATAGTCAGATAATTATATCATTATCTGTGGATAATAAACACACTTTCACTGGAAAAAAAATTGATCCTCCAAATATATTCCCAAACATGTCTATTTCCGAACTTATTTCCTTCTATGGTTCTACGGGATTTAACGCTAGGCGATTATCAGAAGCCGCAAATATGTTCAAAAAAATGATCGAAACTGATGCTACTACTTGTTTAACTATTTCCGGAGCAATGACTCCTATAGGACTAGGAAAGTCTATTTCAACTTTGATTGAAAAAGGGTTTATTGATTGGATTATTACTACTGGAGCTAATGCCTATCATGATCTTCATTTCGCCTATGGTCTCCCTGTTAGGCAAGGTCATTTTGACGTCGATGATGATGTATTGTATTCTCAACAAATCGTTAGAATTTACGATGTTTATATTAAAGAGGTAGAAACACTTCAACACCAAGACGATCTCATACAAGACACAATCAGAAATATGGGCAAAAAAAAAGTAGATTCTATGAAAGATTTTTCAACCTCTGATCTTTCTTATAGACTAGGAGAGGATGCTTGTTATCATTCCTCTTTTCCTGACAAATCTTTCATGGTTTCTGCTTTTAAAAATGAAGTGCCTGTTTATATTCCCTCTATAACAGATTCATCAATTGGAATGAATATGATACCACTTCTCTACGAGTCAGCTTTACCTCCTATTAATCTATTATCGGATATTTCTGAGTCAGCTGCAATATTATGGAAAAGCAAAATTTCGGCAGGGATAGAATTAGGTGGAGGAGTCCCCAAAAACTTTTTCCAACAAACCGGTCCCACTTTATATCAAATTTTGAAAATAAAAGAAGGAGGTCATGACTATGTAATTCAATTGACTGATGCCAGACCTGATACAGGCGGTTTATCTGGAGCAACAATCCAAGAAGGGAAGAGTTGGGGAAAAATAAAAACGTCGCATAGTGGCAATGTAATTGTGTATGGAGATTCTTCTGTATATTTTCCACTCTTATGTTCGTATGTTTTGTCAGAATGTAAACCAAGAAAACCAAAGAAATTATATCATATGAAAGATAAATTTGTAAAAGAAATGAAGAAGAATTATTTAAAAAAAAAACAACAATAACAACCTTATGTCAAATTTTAAACGTAGTAATATTTTTATCTACTAATATTTCTCTTATTATTATTTTTACTTTGTTAATATTGATACCATAATAATTTGAATCTTGTAAATTTACAAATTTAAACATCGCTCTCTCTAGTATTGAAAAACATATATTATCTTCATTTTTTTGAAAATGAACAAAGCCTGCGCAGATTAATATCAATCCATTAAGTAATTGCTTTTCCTGTCCGTTGGCTTCTTTCCAAACCATTTCCAACGCTTCATGAGACCACCAAAATTTTTCATCATTAAAGAATACTATTGCCCTCTTAATTGCCTCAGTTTTGCTTAAATGTCTTTCTTTCACTTCCATGATTTCTTTGATGGAGGAAATCTTTTTTAACGAATTTAATACTTGCTCGAGATTTTCTTTTTTTTCTATGCTAATATCTAATTCAATAAAGTTGGATGCTATACGGCAATCTCTAATTATAATTTCTAAGGAATTAGTTATCTCTCTTGATTTTTTTAGAATAAATTCTGCTTTTGGTGGTGTAAATTGAGGATTATTCAAATATATCATATACCTAAATAAATTCTGTTTATTCATTTCATCAATTCCTCAGTAATTTAGTATATACTATACATAATAATTAAAAATATATACCAAAGCTAAATTAAAATAACTTTGGGACTGAGCTTATCCGATAAAAAAGAACTAGAATCATTATTAAAATTTCATTCTCTAAACATAAATCAAATGATAACTTTCTCTAAAAATCTTATTCCTTCTCAAGGAAATATTGAAGATTTTGCTTATGGATTTATTGTTGGCACAATAATTGGTAATTATTCTGAAAAATTTTTTCAGAGACACAATAGAGCCCCTGATAATGATGAATTAATGGATATATATTTTACTATGTCACTGCGCTCTGCTAAAATAAGAAAGACTATAATTAATGAATTAAAGTATTGATCGTGATTAAAATGTTTAATATCAATTAGATTTTTAACTATCCCCGAGATTTTTATACTATGGGTAATAACCCTGAATTTGGATTGGCTGTTATGAATCGCGTAATAAAAAAAGCAGGGGCTGAAAGAGTAAGTGATGAAGCATCAGATACTTTAAGAACAATACTTGAGGAAATAGCAAATAATATATCAAAGACTGCAATAGATCTTGCAAATCATGCAGGAAGAAAAACAATAAAATCTGATGATATATTATTGGCCTATAAAAATAGCTATAAAAAATAAAGAAATTTCATCTGGATTATTTAAGCGAATTTGAACAGTCAAATATCCTTAATCCATTATTAATTAATCTCATAAAGGAAAATAACTCAAATTTATATGTCTCATTTCTCTTACTAATTTATGAGGTGGGGTGGCAGAGCGGCTATGCGTTCGCCTGCAGAAATTGTTGATAGCGAATATATAGGGGTTCGAATCCCTTCCCCACCTTTGGATTTGTTCTAAATAAATGCCAGAAGAAACTTAAGAGTGTTTTATTTTGTATAAGTTTCCTTTAATGCTTGGCCATATGTTAGACGAGCTTTTTTTCTAAGGTAAGGAATTAACCTATAATGTAATGAGTAGATATGTTCTTCCTTAATTAAAATTCCTTTTACTACTAATGATATCAATCCACCTGAAAGTTTCGAAGAAGGTATATTGCTTTCTTTTGAAAATAGAATTCTTTTGGATTGATATTCATCTAGTGAAAAGTAGGGTCTATTTGTTTCAATTATCAATGGCCAAACTACCATTTCCCAAATCAATCGTCTATATTCAGTCGAATGAGCATGTTTTCCTTTAGGATGATAATCTTGGCCATTATTGTAGGATGTCATTGTTTATATTTTTTTATAACTTTAATGATTTGTGTAGGTTTTATAATCTAATCCTTTTAAATGAATTATTTACGAACATTAAGAAACTAGGATATAGAGAGAAATAGTACTATTTTAATGGAGAAATTTTAGAAAGTAATATAACAGTTTAACATTCCCACATTAAATATGAGTATACTTCTGAACTTGTTTTCAATTCTTCCATCAGGCACTGTAATAAATGAAACAATTTTTTTTACTTATATTTTAATTCTGATAGGTTTAATCATCACTGCAATATGGTTGAGAAGAAAACGATCAAAAGACACCTAATAAATCAGTGATAGTATGATTCCTATGAGACTGCCTTTTACCTATTTTTTTCGATATTGGATCAAAGTTTTTGCTATCCATTCAACATCTTCAATTGTTTTTGCTAATCTAGAAATCTTTATACAATCTCTGATATCTCGAGATTTTAATTTGTTCCAAACAACATGAGAAATCTCATTAGAAAGATCAAAAGGAATATCGTTTTTAACAAGAATTCCATTGGATACCTCTATGAATTTATCTCGATTATATGATTTTAGATGGAAAATAATAAATCTAGAAAGAAGTGGAGATAATAATTTTTCTTTGTTATTACATGTTGCAAAGATCCATGTTTTCAATTGTGTACTCCGGGTCTTTTGTGACTTTGTTTCAGTTAGTATCCCTGTCTCCATTATACTTAATAAAGATGTCTGGTCTTTGTAGGGCATATGTTCTATTTCATCTACTAATAAATATCGTGGACGATAATCAAATAAATAGTCAAACATTCCTGCTTTGGTGCTATGACTACCTAAGGTAAAATATGATCTTTCTAGCTTTAGAAATTCTAACATAAATAATGTCTTTGCTGATGCGGGAGGACCTACTAATAAAATATGTACTGGTTTATCTGATATCAATGACATTTTAAAAATTTTTTTTATATCATCATAGCCTATTATACTTTCAAAAAGACTCGAATTTTTACTCTCCTTCTCGTCAAAGTATTTATGATTTTCCTCCTTAATTTTTAATATTTCATTACCATTCATCTATAATAGATAAATATTATTCCCTTCTAATTTTTATTTCTTTTTAATATAATTTCAGTAAGTTCTTAATTTTTAGATATTAATCTAGGAAAAGAAAAATATAGGTTACAAGTAAGAATATACATTGACTGATGTTTCAATCAATGAAGATGAAAAACATTTAGTTCTAATAGCTTTAAATCAATTAGCTGAAATGATTGAAGAGGGTTCCATTAAAGAAGAAGACTTTAATGTAACGGGGTATAATTTTATTAATTTATCTTCCATATATGAGCTAAAAGATCGACTAGAAGCAGCAATTATGTAGTTGTCATGTTTATCTCATTGTTATTTGATGGATAAATAGGTCAAAATCAATTAAAAATTCACAATTCTTCCCATTCACAAGAATACTCAGGACTAGTCTCCCATAACTTTAA
>JAICEO010000079.1 GCA_025924135.1 Nitrososphaeraceae archaeon
ATTACTGCTTTTGTTATTTATTTGAGTAAAAAAATATTAAAACCGATATTTGCTCTTACTACTGCAACTTCTGCAGTAACTAAAGGAAATCTTGATGTATATGTTAAAACCAAAGGCAATGATGAACTTTCACGTCTAAGTCAATCATTCAATTTAATGATAAACTCTATAAAAAACTTTATCATAAAACAAAATGAATTAACAAAGAAACTTGAAAAAGCAAATGAAGAGTTACATCATAAATATTTAATAAAGGAGGAATTCATAAATGTGGCCTCACATGAACTCCGAACTCCTATACAATCAATACTCGGTCTCTCTGAATTATTGCAATACAAAACACTAAAAAATATTACTAATATTGATGACATAAATATTCAGAAATATGAAGAAATTGTAGATGTTATTATTAGAAATTGTAGAAGAATTTTGCAATTAACTAATGATATTTTGGATGTTGCAAAAATTGAAAGGGGATCTCTCGTTTTAAATACAGAAAAATTCGATCTCCGAGAAATGATTGTAGAGATCTTGAGAGAATATGAACATACAATAAATAATAGAAATAATGTAAAATTTTTCTTTGAATCTCCTGATAATAACCACAATACAATAGAGGCAGATAAAGGTAGGCTATCTCAAGTTCTTCATAACTTGTTAAGTAATGCCATCAAGTTTACCAAAGAAGGACAAATTACTGTTATTGTTAAAAGAAATCAAAACGAAATTATTGTTAGTATAAAGGACACCGGATCCGGTATAGATCAGAACCTCTTTCCAAAACTTTTTACTAAATTCACTACGTATTCTCTTGGTAGTGGTGGTACAGGATTGGGGTTATTTATTTCCAAGAGTATAATCGAAAAACATGGTGGAAAAATATGGGCTACTAATAATACAATTAATGGTGAAGATAGAGGGTCAACGTTCTCTTTTAGTCTCCCTATATATTAATTATTTATTTCAAATAATGTAACTTTTCGGCGCCGAAAAAGTTTGATATAGATTAAAAATTTTTAATAAACTTCATGGATCTAAAGTCTAATATTCTTATGGATTGTAAGTAATAATTTGTTAAACTACTACTAATGTACAAATTATATTCTTTAATTACAATAGGAGTAAACAATATTGATTATACAGTAATTACAAACTATCTTAGTGAAAGTTTCTAAAAAAAATTACAATCCGTTCACTTTAGAGAAAAAAATTACAATAAATAAATTCCTTTTGTGTATGTATTTTAAGATTTTACTTAAAATAGTCACATTTTAAAAAATTTAATCTTTAATGGTATTTTGTTATTCAAAGCAGATTGTAAATTGGTGACATTTTAATAGTGCCTAACAATTATATCAATTTTTACCAATCTTTATAAATTATATTTCACAGAAATCATCATGACAAAAGTCAAATATGAAATAGAAATTAACGCTCCAATAGAACAAGTATATGAATATTATACCAATCCAGATAACATAAAGGAAGCATGGCCACAGGATATTGTTAAGGAATCACATTCACTTTCAAATTCGAAAAATGAAGAAGGCTCTGAAATGAAAGTAAAAGGTGAATATATGGGAAGAGAAGATGAGATGATTTTACAAGTAACTGATAAAGAACAAAATAAAAGACTAATAACAGAACAAAAGGATGGGCCATTTAAATATTGGAAAAGTGTACAAGAATTTAATGGAAGTCAAGATATTACACATATAATACATTCTATCGATTACGAATTACCAAGTTCAGGAAAGATTGTGAATTTTCTTTCAGGAGACGGTGCTAACAATAAGATAGAAAAGGGATTACAACAAGCAGCTCAAACAGTAAAACAAAAACTGGAATCACAATCTTCCTAATCCTAATACAAATACCAATCTAACATCATAACATCTTATACATTTTTATCATTAAATATTTCCTAACTATTACTTATAATAATATTTTTAGTTACTATTCTTACTATATTCAAAAGAATTATATTTTTTGATAGATAAATTAAATATTTACTTGAAATCTATTTTAATTTACTATGAGTTAAAATAATAACTATATTAGACACAATCTGAAATTGACAAAAATTATTTTTTATATTCATATATTAAATTTCCAATACTATTTGCATATGTTGAATTTTGAGTAAAGTGATATTTATACACTTATTGTATGATATCCTGTTGCTCCATCCGGAAATGGATCATGGAACTCAGAACTTTGGACTTCTCCATTTTTGTCTGTAGCTCTGACTATGATTTTATAATTTTCTACTTTATTTGGAATGAATCCGGTGGTCCATAAAACCCATGTATACCTAGAAAGCGGTTCTTTGATTTCAGCAGTCTTCCACGTTATTCCTCCATCTGTACTGACTTCTACTTTTGAAATTCCTCTATCACCTCCAAATGCTATACCTGCTATAGGTACTCTCTTACTAGATAAACTAGACTTAGTAGTAAAATTTTCATCCAAATTTCTGAACCTGTTTATTATTGGTGCTTGTCCGGGAATAACTATAGAGGATCCAGTATTATATTCAGCTATATTTGACCAACCATTTCTCTGCCAATATCCCTCGTATACTTTATCCACTAGTTCTATTTCTGTAATCCATTTTGGATTCATCATTCCATATAAGCCTGGCACTATCGCTCTAATAGGAAATCCATGCTTAGAGGTTAATGGAGCTAAATTCATCTCATATGCTAATATTGTTTCATTCAAAAGTCCTTTATTCAATGGGATACCGACATCATAACCATCAGAACATCTAAATACTATGTATTTAACACCAGGAAGAATCTTTGCTTTTTCAAGAATATCTTTGAGCCGTATTCCTTTCCATAATGCAGTACCAATAAGATCTCCGCCTATCTTATTACTTATACATTCTAAGGTTACAAATTCTTCAATGGCAGACATAGATTTTATTTCTTCATAACTCAATTTTATTGGAGTACCAACCATTCCTTTAATCAGCAAATTCCAAGAATTTACATCTACCTCAGGAACAATAGGATTTATATCTATTCTATAAAATAAATAAGTAGGTGTTATTTCTGAAGCAAGTAATGGAGCAAGGGTTGGATCTTTAAATTCAGATGAAATTGATTGTGATTGTGGCGGCAATAAATTTGAGGTATCAGGTTGAATTTGTTGTTGTTCTACTTCTTGTGGTGAAAATAATCGATTTAACCCAAAATATATAACTGGAATAGAAACTACAGATGCAATGATTAAACGAATAAATTCTCTTCTATTGTAATTTACTACTGTATTATTCTCCCTTACTGATGGTTGATTAGTGTCTTGTAATTTATCTTTAGTTTTTGTTTTTCTAGAAAACAATGAAAAAATTAACCCAAAAACTATTTGTGGTACAATAAAAGAAAAAATAATATGTTGAATTGAGATTGGTTGAGATCCGCTCCTAACTTGTATCATTACTACCATCATAATAGAAATAATAACCAAAATACCGTAAGTGAATCCAAAAGAAGATATAAATTTCAATATATAGTTGTTCCATCTAAGCTTATTATACAATTTAATTAGGAAAATTCCCATTAGACCAAAGATGATTATTGTAACTATTATAGAACCTATGAAGGCGGAATATTTTGCAAGAGGACCTAAGGTATCTATTGCTTGAGATTCAAATTCTCCTGGTGTAAGTGAAAATAATGTTTGTGATGCAAGTTCTGGTAAAAATAACCCCCCAACAAATACTTTAATCATTACTGATACTGCAATAGATACAAGCCCCACAACGATTCCTAAAGCAAATGAAAATAAGATAGAATTTGATCTTTCTATCACAGAATTTATTAGTTAATAACTGATTTAAGGTTTTTTAGATCGAAATTATTAATTATAAACTAAATGTTATTATGATAACATAGAAAAAAGTCTATTAAAAGTTAATATGTTAAGTATTAGTTTTGACGCATGTTAATATTTAATTTTTTATTTATCTGTTTTTCCCAATTAGTCAATCATAGAAAAGAAATTAAGGTCATGGAATTAAATATCATATTTATTAAAATAACTATTTTTTAGTATCAATGTACATTTGATAATTATAAATAAAAATAATAATAATAATTGTTTTAGATCAATAACATGTTATAAATACAATAATTGTATTTTATAAATTAAAGAATCATATTATGAGATTTTATTTTGTGAATTATTCATGTATAAAAAATCAACTTCATATTCATCCATCCGAACTGTCTTTTTCGAATTAAGGAAAAATATTTCAGTGCAACCCCTGTATGAAACAGTCAATACCGATCCCAAACTATTGGGTCGAATTTTGTATAATGCTATCAATTCAACTGTCAATATTCCAATGTATGATTCTTCACACATGGATGGTTTTGCAGTTAGGTATGATGACATAAAGAGTGCTTCTGATTTAAAACCCACCATTCTGAAAGTAATCTGCGAGGTTAAACTGGGAAATACAAAATGCAGACCTTTGAAACCAGGCCAAGCTGCCAGAATTCCAACTGGTGGATATTTACCACCAAAGGCAGACACAGTTATTCCTACCGAATATTCACAATTTAATGAAATTGATAGTTCAGTTAAGATTTACACTAAATTTCTCAAAGGATCATTTATTTCACCTGCAGGAAATGATCTGACTAAAGATAAATTAATATTTAAAAAAGGACATTTACTACGAATTCAAGATATATCTTTGTTAAATAGTATTGGGATTAAAAAATTCGATGTCTATAAAAAACCAAAAGTTGCAATAATTCCAACTGGAAGTGAATTAACTAATGATATTAATGAAGTTGCTTATGGAAAGATTCTCAATACTAATGGTCAGATAATTTCTACATTGATAGAAGCTTCTGGGGGAATACCTGTTGATCTAGGAATAACATCTGACAATGTGAAAATGATTGAGAGTAAGATAAATAATGCCTTATCTCAAAATGATATTGTTCTTACTATAGGGGGATCATCAGTTGGACATAAGGACTTAATGGCAGAAACTATCAAATCTATGGGAAAACCAGGTATTCTTGCTCATGGAATTAAACTTGATCGAGGAAGAGTAACTAAGATAGCAGCACTAAAATTTAAACCTATTATTATATTACCGGGTCCTATCCAAGGAGCTATTAATGCTTTCATTGTATTGGTTTTACCATTGATTAGATCTTTAATTGGATTATCACATAGTAATTTTGTTTTTATAAATGCCCAGATTACTGATACCTGGAAAGCTAGAAAGAAATTTCAAAACTTTGTAAAAATATTATATGTCCGATTATCATATTCAAAAACTAACAATAGCATCAAAGCAGAACCAATAACTGGAGAAACCTCAAATATGACTGTTATGACTAGAGCAAATGGTTATGTAATAGTACCTGAAAAAATTACAAAAATTGAAAAGGAAAATAATGTACAAGTAATTTTACTTCCTGGATTTTCTTTTGCATCTAGCAATCCCATAGACTTTTTGTAATTTATTGTTTGAATAATCTTATAGCAAGATCAACGGCTGCTAATACAACTAAAATGTCTAGTTATGATTTTAATTTTTTAATGAACAAACCTGTGCACCAAGTCTAGAGCTCATTAAACCTCCTATCAGAACAACAATGTCAATGGTATAATCAAATCAAAATCTATATCCTTGGTTATAGTATGAGCAATAAATCAACTTATAGAATTTGTTAATATAAATAAACTGGCAGAAGCTGGTGCAGCCTGTTTGGGATTAGCTAAATGTGACATTATAAAATTGGTGAGAGCCATATCCCAATATTCATTCCAACAAGACCAGAAATATTATCAAGAAGAGTACTAATGGAGTGGGGAACTATACAAATTTACTCCAACAAGAACTAATACAGCTATTTAACTACTTCTGCCAGTAAATCATACAGAAAAATAAAAACTTATTACAAAGAAGTAATACATTAATAAAAAATCATTAATGACCTTTACCTTCTAACATATTAAATACATGGAATATGCTAGGTAAAAGAAGATCTAACGATTCTGATACTGCTTTAATACTTCCTGGTAAATTTACAATTAAGGTTTCTCCTCTAGTTCCAGACATTCCCCTTGAAAGCATTGATAATGGTGTTCTTCTTTGACCATATGATCTTATAGCTTCAGAAATTCCATTTGCCTCTTTATCAATAACCATTTTAGTTGCCTCTGGTGTTACATCTCTTTTACTAAATCCAGTACCTCCTGAAGTTATTATTAGATCTACTTTTTTTTCATCAGAATATTTAATAAGATATGTCTTAATTTTGTCTATACTATCAGGTAATATTTCATAACCAACAATTTCAATATTCTTAGTGATATCAACATTTTCTAATCTATTAACGATCATTTTTCCCGACTTGTCAATTCTTGTTCCATTAAATGTAGAATCACTTATAACAAATATAGCAACAGTAATTTTTTTATCAATATTTTCGATAAAATCTCTCTTACCGCCAGTTTTATCTAATAATTTTATTGACTCTATCATTAAATGATTGTCTATTGGTTTGAGCATATCATATATTGTTAGTGCTGCTGTACAACATCCGGTTAATGCTTCCATTTCAACCCCTGTTTTCCAGACACTTTTAACACTAACTTTAATTTTTATTGATGATTCATATAGCAATATTTGTGTAGAAATGTGATCTATTGGAATAGAATGGCAATAAGGTATTAATTCCCATGTTTTTTTTGCTCCAAGAACAGCTGAAATTTTTGCTGCTTCTATAATATCTCCCTTTGGTGTCCTTTTATTTTTAATCAGATCTATGCTATCAGAAGATACTTTGATTATTGCTTGTGCAGTGGCAATTCTTAATGTGTCTGCTTTTATGGATACATCAAACATTCCTTTGTAATGGTTAGTTTCATTCATTTATCTTAACACCTTCTATCCAGTCATTGCCAAATTGAGTTTTTTCTTTTTTCCAGATAGGACATCTTTTTTTAATATTCTCAATTCCATAACTACATGCTTCAAATGCCTCTTTTCTATGTTCTGAAGAAACCGCAACCATAACACTTATTTCTCCAACCTGAAGATATCCAGTTCTATGTACTGCAATAAATTTTTTAATATTCCAATTGTTGAAAACTTCCTTTTCGATATTTTTTAATATTTCTTCCACCATTTCATCGTATGCCTCATAAAAAATACCTTCTACTTTCTCTTTAGAATTATGGTCCCTAACCAGACCGATAAAAGAAACTATTGCACCACAGGAATCATCCTTAACTTGATCAAATATTTTTGTTTGATCTATTGTATCTTTTGTTGTTAAAATCAAATAATTTTGCCACCGTTATCCTCCACTTATTGGTGGTATAATAGCTATTTCATCTAACGGTTTTACATTCATATCTTCGTTACATATTACTTTATTAACAGCAAATACAAAATTTATCTCATTCAAACCAAGAGAAGGGTACAACTCTTTAAGATATTTTCTAAGTTCTTTCAATGAAATTGATGTATCATGTATGGAAATAAGCAAATTATCGCTCTCCATTTTCTCCCTCAAGATTCCAAATAATCTTATTTTCAAAGTTGTACACTCCGATAAGTTCATTATTATCAACCACCTATTGTATGCATAAGATTTAAGGTTGGTCTAAGTCCATTAATTCTAATTAATTCTACTATTCCCTCTGGTTTCTTTGTATGACAACTTAAAATATAATCCATAATTTCCTGATCAGTCTTTGCATTTCGAATCATTTTCTTTAGGTCATAGCCCTCTTTTTCGAAAAGACAAGTCAGAAATCTACCATCAGAAGTCAATCTCACTCTATCACAGTTTGAACAAAAAGGTTCTGTAATTGATGAAATAAATCCAATTTTTCCTTTTCCATCATCAAAATTATAGACACTTGCGGGATCAGATTGAAAAGAAGAATTATTATTTTCATCAAAAGATATAACATTATGAAAATTAGATTCTATTTTTTTTATGATTTCTTGCTTAGTAACAACGAGATTATGATTCCAAATACCAGATCCATCAAGGGGCATAAATTCAATAAAACGTACAGTTAGTTTTGTATCTCTGGCAAATTTGACGAAATTAATTATTTCATCATCATTCCAATCTCTAATTATTACAGTATTGATTTTTATTTTGAATCCTAAATCTCTTGCTTTTTGAATACCATTAAGAACTTTATTTAAATTAGAAATACCATTTAAAGTTCTAAATCGTTCTTCTCTAAAGGTATCAAGGCTAATATTTAAAGAATTCAATCCTGATGATTTTAATTGACTTATTTTATCTTCTAATAAAAGCCCGTTAGTAGTCATATTGATAGTTTTGATATTTTGTATCTTTGTTAAATCTCTAATCAGATTCTCTAACGAAGGTCTAAGTAATGGCTCTCCACCAGTAATTCGAACTTTTGTTATTCCTAATTGAGTAAAAATAGAGGTTATCCTAACTATTTCTTGAAAATTAAGGATTTCCTTATTATCGAACCATTTAATGTTTCCATTAGGCATACAATAAATACATTTCATATTACACTTATCTGTTACAGAAATTCTTAATTTTCTTGCTATTCTATTAAAACTATCTTTCAAAATTTTGGGAGAATTAGTTTGTTCAATTATTTTCACTGTAAATGTATAGAATATTACTGTCAGATCATTGTTATATACTTTTTTCCAAATATTACCCAAAAGTCTCAAGTTCCTTCCAAGAACTTTTGTTATATGTAATAATGTTTACCCACAAGTTAAGCATGTGATTCATATCTTAAAACAATTTTAATGTAAATCTCTCTTTTATGAGGTAAAAGAATTTAATCTTTTTCCATTATCTGTAAATATTGTATAAGATGTTTCGAATTTTTTATAGTAACTCCTCTTAAAAACTATTTTTAAAATAACTAATGATAAAAGATATATCCTTATAATTGGTAATATATTAATCCAAAAATAAATCTTCTTATCCATTCTTATAAATTTAAAAATAAAGAAGCAATTCGATTTCTCCATCTCTAATCAATAGTATATGCTTTAACGACTAATTTCGGGTATTCCAAACATCTTGGGCTGCTTTGACTTTTGCCTTAGTTGTTTCTTCCTCAATAAAAGGTTTGGTGTTAAGTTGGTTTCGAACTTATTATTTCTATAAAAATAAAGTTATTTATTCTTATCATAATTTATTTCATTCATATATAGAATAATTCATATTGAATATTATCTGTTACTCTTAGATTATGGATTATTAACATTTAATTAAATCCAATAAAAATAAAAATTATAGAATAAGAAAAAAAGTTTTTTTATTAATCCAAAATTAAGATATTGTTTGTGAAAAGACTATAGGAGTTGATTGATTGGTATTGGTATTATTAGATGGAGGTATGGGTTGTACTGGATCTTGTGATGGATCTACTTGGGCATTAGTGGAATTAAATGATTCTATCGGTGTCATCAGAGCTAAAGTAGTAGTAAAGACTAGTGCTATTAAGATTCGAGAATAAATTAAATCTCTAGTCATTATACATATTGATACAATAAAGTATAAATGAATTTTTTGTAAATCTATGTTTTAAGTTGATAAAATATTTTTTTACTTACATAGAGTCTCTGTAATAGCAGATTTAATAAAAAATATTATTCAAAGTTAAATATCTATTTTACTTAATAATATTTACATATGGATTCAATAATTGATCATTATGAAAGAAAGATGATGATAATTTCAATAAAGCTTTAGTTTGTGCAATTCCTGATTGCAAGAATAAACCAACAAATCAATGTCCTATTTGTTCAAATCATTTTTGTTATAAACATATAAAATCACATATTCATCCAAGCGAAATCCCACCCATACAAAATGAAAAGAAGATACGACAAAATGAAAGTTATTCAAAAAAATGGTCAAAACTAATTTTATTAGTTTTATCAGTTAGATAAATCACTTAAAGTTATCAACATTTTTTATAAAAAACTCACTGCTAAACCAGATACAAAGCATTGTAATCCTGTTTAATTCTCTGGATCTAAATTCTCATAATTATATAATACATTCATACCTAAAAATACAATGGATTCAAAAATTTCATACAATGATAATGACATCAATTCTTGCATTTGCATTATTTGCAACAATATCCACAGCATTGGAAAATGTATTTACTCAAGAAGTTTTTACAACTGAAATTTAGTCAATGAAACCATAAAATTAAGAAATACTAGCGAATCATTTGAAAATAATCTGTAAGTTGTTAAGATTTATTGGTAAAACATGATAGCCTTCTATATTCTAGAAAAATTTATTATATAAACTAACGCGAAATTAAATGATAAAATTCAATAAAAGATTTTTTTTAAGTAATAGTGTTCATATTTTTTATACTACTTTTTTTAAGTAAGAATGTTCATACC
>JAICEO010000080.1 GCA_025924135.1 Nitrososphaeraceae archaeon
ATCATTTTTATACATTTCTTACCCTTTGATTAAACAACAAATATTAAAATACCAAAACAATACTTATAATGCCCAACAAATATTTAATGGAGTACTGGTAGCAGCAATAAGTGTAAAATCACTGGGTATATTTCTTCAAAATGAAATGACATCTTCTATTATTGGCAACGTAGGATTGATGGATAGAGATGGAGTCATAATATATGCAAGAAATCAGTCACTAATAGGTAATAATTATATGTCAAAGGAATTCCAATCTTTATTACCAAATGATCTCAGGGAAAGTTATAATAAAATTATAGAAAAAGGTTTAGAAGGAAAATCTTTAGCAGAAGATTTAACATATAATGGATCGGCTATAACACTTTCATACGAACCAATTGTAATTAATGGAAAATTTTTATGGACATTATACGTAAGCTTTCCACATCAACTGGCAAGTAATGTAGGTTCCCTGATAGCACAACAAAATAATTTTTCTACTTTAATTGTAGTTATAACTGGTTCAGTTACGTTTGGAATAATTTATCTAATTTTGTCATGGAATAAAAGATTAGAAGGAGAAGTCAATATACGAACAGGCGAGTTAAAAAATACAAACATATCCCTAATGAAATCAAACGAACTCCTGGAAGAAGCAAATGAACAATTAAAAGTACATGATAAAATGCAAAAAGAATTTATCAATATCGCCGCGCATGAATTGAGAACTCCAATCATGCCTATACTTGGAGAAGTCGAAATAATTGAAGAAGATCTTGATCCTAAAACTAAAACTGTCAAAGTAGAAGAAGAACAGATTCAATTGATAATACGTAATGCAAAAAGGTTAGACAGATTAGCATCTGATATTCTTGATGTTACTAAGATTGAAAGTAATTCATTAAAGCTGGAAAAAAGCTATTTTAATCTTAATGACATATTATCTAATTCTATAAGAGACATCCAAAATCAAGTCTCTTCAGAAGATGTGGGAACTAAAAATATAAAAATATTCTATGACCCTGTTGATATTACAATACATGGAGATAAAGAAAGAATCAATCAAGTAGTTAGTAATCTATTAAGTAATGCATTAAAATTTACTTGTGAAGGATTTATAAAGATAAAAATAGAAAACGCAAACAATAGTGTAATTGTTAGTGTGGAAGATTCTGGAAGTGGAATTCATCCTGAAATTTTTCCACGTTTATTTTGTAAATTTGCAACGAAATCTGATAAAGGGACAGGTTTAGGATTGTATATTTCAAAAAATGTTATAGATGCTCATGGAGGGCGAATTTGGGCACAAAACAATAGAACAGGAATGGGAGCAACATTCTTCTTTAGTCTTCCATTAGATAAGAAAAAATAAGAACGTAGTTTAATTAATATGTGCAGAGAAGAGGTTGACTTGATATCTAAATTTGTTTAGCAAGATTAGTGAAAGGTTAAGAACATCATGAAATTTCTCTTTGTTAGGAGAAAGGTACTAGTATTTTTAACATAAAATTTTAAAATATATGCGAAGTGCGGGATTTGAACCCGCGACCCCGAGCTTGGGAAGCTCGTACCCTAACCAGGCTAAGCTAACTTCGCCTACTTCACTAACATTTTACACGACCATCAATATATTTTGTGAACTGATATAATAAAAGAACCTGAGAGAAAAGTTAAGGAAAGGGCACAGGTAATATAAAGGGAACAGGAGAGGCTAGGAATTCGGTCTTCTTGTTGGGTTCTTCAAAAATCATATTATCATTATAACCGTCTTTCTTAATCATAATAAATTGTTCTTTTACATCATTTGTAACAAGTGAATCAGGAGAATTAGAGTTAACGTTGCCTAACAATGCATTATTTATCATAGTAGAAAGGTGAGAATGGGAATTTTGGTACGAATGTATAACTTGATATTCCTCTTCCTCAGCAGCTAAGATTGTTGAATCAGTAGAATTAGAGTTAACGTTGCCTAACAATGCATTATTTATCAGAGTAGGAAGATTAGATTCTTGACCTACAGAAATGGGTCTTGTCTTCAAAAATTCTTCTGCATTCACCTGATCTTGTATTAATCCTAGCATTAATAGCGAAATCGCGGATACAAGTATCAATATGTAAGTTATCGTCTTTAATCACATAGTCTTACTCAATTAAGTATATTTAATTTGGGACATTTGGGTCCGTATTATTATATAATTATAATAAATAAGAAAATAATAACTAATAAATGATTAAGTAATAATTTCTGGAAATAGAGATATAAAATTCATTTAATATAATTTTATTAAAGATTTTAGCACTATATAACAAAATGGAATTAATATAGAAAAAAATACTATAACATTAAATCAAATGTAGAGTAAATTTGTTTCTGATTATTTATGGTTATTATTCTAACATCATTATTTATTAATTCATAAGTAGATAAAATTCAATGATTGGTAAATCTATAAAAATCTAATAGATTTTCATTGTTTTGGATAGATAATAAAAAGTAGAGTGATATATAATATATATAGCAGGTTTACTTTTAACTTTATCGACATCAAAAATAAAATATAAACATCTATTGTAAAAAATTCAAATACATTAATGTTATATCATTTATCAATTAAAAGAAGAAAAATATTATTAAATGCAATTTCTTTATTTTGGATATTTTTATAGTTTTAAAAATACTTTGGTAGAATGTAAGTACTAAATTCAGCATTATAAAAGTTATATAGACTATTTGTCCATCTAAAACAATATAATAGTTTTAAATATTAAATTATTTTCAATTATTATTTAATTTTGACCATTTTTGATTATTTATATCATTAGGTATAGGTAAGGATTTAACATTTATCTTCAAAAACGAATAAAAAGAAGATCATCTAAACTTTGATGTGCAATTAACAAGAAATAAAGTAGAAAATCATCATATTAAATATATTTTTGTAACAGGGGGTGTCCTTTCAGGATTGGGTAAAGGAGTGATTTCCTCTTCTATTGCTAAAATTTTACAATTAACAGGTCTCAATGTTTCATGCGTCAAAATAGATCCATATGTAAATTATGATGCAGGAACTATGAATCCTGTTGCGCATGGCGAGGTATTTGTAACATGCGATGGCGGTGAATGTGATATGGATATAGGAAATTATGAACGATTTTTAAATATAGAATTATCTAGGGATCATAATATAACAACAGGGCGAATTTATTCTGAAGTAATAAGTGATGAAAGACAAGGTAAATATCTAGGTCAGTGTGTTCAGATCATTCCTCATGTTACTGATGCAATTAAAAATAAACTCAGGAAAATATCTATCCAAGAAGAGTTGGACATATTGGTAATTGAATGCGGAGGAACTGTGGGAGATATTGAAAGCCTACCTTTCTTGGAGGCTTTTCGACAAATGAAACTTGAAGAAGGCGATTATAATACACTATTTGTACACGTAACTTTAGCTCCAATATTGGATGTCGTAGGTGAACAAAAAACGAAACCAACACAACATAGTGTACAAGAATTAAGAAGGATAGGTATTAATCCAGATCTATTAGCGATAAGATGTAAAAATATTCTGTCTGATGATGCAAGGAGAAAAATATCCCTTTTTGCTAACGTAAATTCGAATTGTGTATTTTCTTGTCACGATGTTAACTCCATTTTTTTAGTACCGGAAATTCTAGCGGACCAGGGAATTGTTAGTATAATAGACAATAAATTAAGATTACAGAATTCTTTTATAAAATGGTCTAACTGGAAGCTAATAGCAAAATCCTTTTCCGAATATAGTAAAAAAGTATATGTTGCAATAGTTGGTAAATACGTATCTCTTCCTGATAGTTATGTAAGTGTGTATCAGTCTCTTTCTCATGCAGCAGCTAAGCTAGGAAATAAATTGGAAGTATCATGGATAGATTCTGAAAAATTTGATACTACTTCTAAAGAAAAAATTTCTTTACTTAAAAAATTTGATGGTATTCTTATTCCAGGAGGATTTGGAAAACGTGGTTCTGAGGGTATAATTAATGTGGCTAATTTTGCACGAGAGGCAAATATTCCTTTTCTGGGAATATGTTTTGGATTTCAATTGTCTATTGTTTCTTTTGCTAGAAATGTATGTGGGATTGTTAATGCTAATTCTACTGAAATAGATCCAAATACCTGTGATCCTATAATTGAATTTATGCCTGAACAAAAAGCAATAAATAATCTAGGAGGAACAATGAGGCTAGGTAGTCATAAAATACTAATAAATTCGAATACAATGGCGTCAAAAATATACTCAAATAATTTTATTATTAGAAGACATAGACACAGATTTGAATTTAACAAAAATTATTTGTCTGTTTTAAGTAAAAATGGAATGATTTTATCAGGATATTCAGACAATGAAAAAAGAACAGAGATTTTAGAAATTCCTAATCATAAATTTTATTTTGCCGTGCAATATCATGCAGAATTTGATAGTAGGCCAGGAAAACCAGAACAGGCATTTGAGGCCTTTATTAAAAATGCTTCTTTCAAATCTTGAGCTCATAGGTTCTATGTCTTGCATCACGTAATGATGTTTTCTTTTTTACATATCCTCTATTAACAAGATGACCTAAAGATAGTCTGATTGTCCTTTCAGGTAATAATGTTTTAGTAGCTAAATCCTTCTGGCTCATGGATCCTTCATATTCTAATATTTTTAAAATTAGCTTTGCACTAGGGGGCATATTCAATAATTCTTCGGCAATTTTAACCTTTTTAGCAATTAAAGAAGTAACAGAACTATCGCCTATCAATCTCACAAGTTTTGCTGGATACGGATGTTTACTACATCTTAGAATTTTTTTTATGCCTAATCTTCTTCCACCATCTAAAACTACTTCGCAATGATATCTACTTAGAATATCAGATATTTCCAATATACAACTATCTGAAAAAATTAATGGTCTTCTAGTGTTATCTACAGAATTCACAGATACTGCTACAAAAACTTTTGAATTTTGTAGAATCATAGGACCGCCTGCAGACATTGAATAAGCTGTCGATCCCGTAGGGGTTGATACGATTACTCCATCGCTATTGTCATGCCAAACGTCATTTTTGTCAATACTAAGTATATGTTCCATTAATGTAGCACTTTTACTTGGAAATATTGCAACATCATTTAATACAGGTTCCATTTCTTTTCCATCTACATTTACTCCTAATCTAACAACCTCATCAATTCTATAATCATTTTTTTTTAATCGTGGAATGATTGTTTCCAGATCGCGTACATCTATTTGAGCTAAAAATCCAGTCGATTCAGACTCATAAATTCCTATAACTGGAGCAGATTCATCCACTACTTTATGAAAATAATCTAAAATCGCTCGATCTCCACCAATGATAAACACTAAATCTACCTGATTTGCTAGGTTAAAGTTATTTTCAGTCATGATAATAGTTTGAATAAATGAATTATCAAGGATTTTTTTAATTTTTGAGATTAATAATGTATTCTGAGGATGAGCACCAACTAGTGCAATTTTCATTATTTTCTTTATAGTATCTAATCGCATTTAAATTTAAATTTTTTATTATTATTATTATCATTATTATTATAATTTATTATTCATGTATTATATCATACTGTTTATTTATATGAGTTAATTTTACCAGAACCTTTAAAGTATGGATTCAGAATCATAATTACATGCCAAAGAAACGTACAAGTCGAGGCCGTACTAAAGGGGGGAAAGGTAGTTCAGGAACTGTTCATTGTAGTCAATGTGGAGCTATGGTTCCTAGGGATAAAGCAAAAAAGATTACAGGCAGAATAACCTTAGTGGAACCTACTTTAGCTAAAGAATTAAGAGCACAAGGAGCATATATTTCTCCAGCAACTGATGTAAAATTTTATTGTGTTTCTTGTGCTGTTCATAGAGGGATAGTAAAGGTTAGATCTGAAGTAGAAAGAAGAGTAAATACTAGACTTAGATAATTTAATCTAGTATTTTTAATGTCTTATATATTCTTTGTATAATCGTAATAATAGAAATCCCTATAACTATTATAACACCATATTCTAGTGAATGAGGAAAAGGAAGTAATCCCATTACTGCAAGAATTAAGATTCTTTCTGCTCTTTCTCCAAATCCTACTCCGCTTAAATCAATTCCTAATGTTTCTGCACGAGATCTAGTATAGCTCACCAACAATGATGATGAGACAGCTATTAGACACAATATAGGATTAGCGAATTCTCCTATAGCTATTCCTAAAAATATTATTGTCTCAGAAATTTTGTCTAATGTCGAATCAAGAAAAGAACCTTTTCTAGATATTTTCTTAGTAACCTTAGCAACACTACCATCAATCACATCAAAAAATCCTCCTGCTAATAAGATAAGGCTACCTATGGCTGAAAAATTTATTGTTGGATCTAATTGTAAGCTATTAATTCCAAAAACAATAGAAGAAATAAGAGTTATAACGAACCCAATTAAAGATAGTGCATTTGGGGATAATCCTGTAGATGAGAATAAAACTCCTATCTTCTCCAAAATCGGTTGTAAACTTTTTCTAAATTTGTTTAGCACTAAGTTAGACCGTTAATTTCAATTATTATCTCTTTATATTTTTAACATTTACCATCTCTATGTATGTGATTAGTAAAAATTTAATTATATTTTATTCAAAAACTTGTATGGGTGATTTAAACAAAATCTTGGTTTTTGGTGCTCATCCAGATGACATAGAAATAGGCATGGGAGGTACTATTACAAAATTGGCAAAGCTTGGTTATGATATAGTCATGGTTATAGCTACACTACCAAATTTTACTATTGCAGATAAAAAAGACGAAAGAAAATTGGAAGCTATATCTTCTGCTACTATTTTAGGTTGTAAGTCTCCCGAATTTTTAGATTTATCTCCTGAAGATATAGTGTTTAATAGAAGAATGGTCTCATTAATTGATTGTTTAATAAATAAATATAAAACAACTACAGTTTATACTCAATGGATAGGTGATTCCCATCAAGATCATCAAATCCTTACACAATCTGTTATTGCTGCCTCAAGGGACGTTAATAATTTGTATATGTATGAAACAACAATACCTGGAGGCTTAACAGAAAAAGCCTTTAGGCCACAGCTATTTGTTGATATTAGTAAAGAAATTGAAAATAAAACAAAGTCTTTAAAGTGTTTTAAATCACAGAACCTTCGATGTGGTCCTTTTTGGATTGATGCTATTATTGGAAGAGCACTATATCGTGGATATCAAATGAACACAAAATACGCTGAGGCATTTGAAATTGTGAAAACTGTTAAATTTTAGATATAAAAAAGTAATTAATGATGATTATTGTATTACTTTTTTAGACAATTTTTTATAAAGAAGAAGAAACAGGGCTTGTCCAGTCAAAGATATAACTACAGAAAGTGCTATACCTGTAACTTCAATTAATCGTCCAAGCAAAATCATTAAGGTAATTTGTAATATTTGATAAATAATCGCTCCAATAACCACACCTCTTGTATTACCTTCACTTAAGAATTTTGAATTAATAATATATGCTATCATCATTGGAATTATTCCAATGCTAATTACTCTTATAGCATCTAATGAATTCTGGTACTGAGGGAAAAATACATTTATGAGAGTTGGACTCAAAAAATAGAGTAAAGCTGCTAAACCTATAGATAATCCAAATCCTGCTATTCTTAACTTTGTTTTTTTGTGTCCACTTGATTCCTCGGGTATAAGATATTGGAAAAAGCTAATTGGAACCATTCCTAGAAACATTAAAAATTGAAAACCTAATTGATAATATCCTAAAATAGCATATCCAAAAATCGAAGGTATAATAATTTTATCAAAGTACATTAACAATGCATTTGACATATTGAACGAATAACTATGTAAAGCAAATTTCATTTGTCCACTAATCTCGCTAAAGTCTTTTGTAAAATATTTGATCGAAAGAAAATATCTATGACTAAATAAGAAAAAAGAGACTGTAAAACCAATTATAATTCCAGGAATACCAATAAGATAATAGAAAATAATAGAAAGTAAAAGTTGACAACCTCTCGCTCCAATATTTGCAATTGCATATTTTTTATATGATTTCCTTCCAAGGAATTCGTATATACTCATCATCCAAAAAGTCATTCCAACTACGAATAAACCTAATAACCAGTCTCTCTGTGCGACAATTAATGCAGCAATAATACTTGAAATTAAAATGACTTGGTTTGCTGCAACATGAATTTTAGTATGTCCTTTGGGGATGAAAGTTGTAATAGCTGTATTCAAACCCAACAGAGCAAAACTAGACGCTAAGGAAGCCATTGAAATCAGATAACTAGTTTCCCCATATTCTTCTACACTCTGCAGTGATGCTAACAAAAGCCAAAACCCTCCTGTTAATATAGCACCAAAGATATTTCCCAAAATGATATATACTAGACCTTTGTTAGATTTTAGAAACTTTAGCAATTATATTCACGTATCTTTTATTTATAAAATAAGACTATCAATAAAATAGTTTATCTCATTTAAACAATTATCTTTTTTAAGATGAAATTCATCGAGAATTTTAAGTATACAATTTCTTAGAAATTTTTGTGTTTGATTGTTACATTTCATTTTTTCTAATTCGGTATTTAAACAAATTAGTGGAACTATATAATATATTATAAACATGAAAAATAATTATGAAACAAAATTGGGTTTGTTATAAATATTCAGAAACCTTTTTCATATAAATGGATGAGAAGATTTTAGGAAGACTTAGTTATCGAAAGAATATAGGGAGTAATGATAATATTTTTAATCAAAAAAGAACTGTAGAGCATCATAGGGGTATTTTTAAATAGTAGAATAAATGTTAAAAAAATCTAGGAGCAAATTATATGAAAATTTCCGATAGAAAATTTCCGTTGTTATCGGCTGTACTAATTACTCTTTTTTCTTGTATTTTATTACTTAACTTGAATTATGTATTAGTTGAATCTCAAACGTCACCGACATTTCTTACCCTTGGAGGGTCTAATTTTCTGGATGTTGAAAATAGCGAAAGATTACAATTAAAAGATTTTACGTTATCTACATGGTTTAAAACAGATAAGCAGGATTACTTAGAGCCTGGAACTATTGTGAATAAAGGTGGAATGAACGACGATACTCCTGGAAAAAATATGAATTATGGGCTTTGGATTACCCCAGAAGAATTTCTTCAGGGAGGGTTTGAAACTAAAAGTGGAACCAATATTTTCGTTACCTCAAAACAAAAATTTAACGACGGAAATTGGCATAATGCTATACTTACTAATGACGGCTTATTTTTGAAATTGTATGTAGATGGCGTTGAAATGGCTAAAGTATCTACTTTAGGTGCAATCCCGGATATGCAAGGGTTACAATCTATAAGAATAGGTGCCAATACACTAAACCTTGACAAATTTTTCACTGGCGATATAGATGAGGTTATTCTTTGGGATCGTGCTTTGTCATTAGAAGAAATTTTTAATTTTTACAATTACGATGAAATTCCGTCGAATGGTAGAATATTATACCTTCCGTTTTCATCCATTTCTCCTATTCAGTCATCGTACAAATATCAACCGTTTAAAACATTTGAACAAACCGAAAAAGATGTTATCGACAAAGAAGAGTCATTCCGTTTAAGTAATTTTTCACTTGGTACGTGGTTTAGAATTGATAGAATAGACCATAATGGACCTCTTGTTCTATTGAACAAAGGTGGTTTTGGAGGGGAGCGTCCAGGGGAAAATCTCAATTTCGGTATGTGGTTGAATCCTTCAGAGACCATAGAAGGAGGATTTGAAACCAAACCTGGAACTAACGTATTTGTATCTTCACAAGAAAAATATAATGACGGTCTATGGCATTATGTTTTGTTAACCTATGATAGTAAAATTTTAAAATTATATATTGATGGTGTTCTAGCAGATAGTAAAATCACTTCTGGCGCAAGTCCTGATAATAGCGGCGACCAAGAGTTTGTTATCGGTGGAAATTCCTTTATGGATGACAAGTTCTTCAAAGGAGATCTTGATGAGATTAGAGTATGGAATAGAGGACTTAATACAGAAGAGGCTTCTAATGGTTTCAACAATAATACTTTTAATACAAACGGTCAGATTTTTTATGAGTCGTACTCTGATTTAGACACACAAACACCACCATCTACAGAAACTCCAGACACACAAACACCACCATCTACAGAAACTCCAGACACACAAACACCACCATCTACAGAAACTCCAGACACACAAACACCACCAT
>JAICEO010000081.1 GCA_025924135.1 Nitrososphaeraceae archaeon
ATCATTGCCCATTGTCTAAGTGTAGTTACATAGTTTATAAAACTTAGATACAATTTGTGTCATAGTATAGATATAATAGTTTGACTATATTTTATTATCAGGTCCAATATTTTTTAAAAGATTTTGATATATTTTCCTTTGATACTGGGATCTTGTATATTTCCTCTGACCAAAGTATTTTTTCTATATCTTGCATATGTTTAATTTCCGAAATAATGTCTACCAAACATTCACTATTATCATATACAAATTCTGCCACTATATCAGAATTTCCTACATGAATAGATACTGATAATATGCCATCTAGTTTTGATATTGTTTCTGCTGTCTGTTTTAAACTTCCATCTCTAAGATAAATATGTAACATACCCTTTTTAATTCCTAATATTTTGAAATTTGGAATATATTCTTGAGTTACTATCTTTGAAAGTAATATTATTCTAGTCCTCCTCTGAATAGTACTAAGAGGTATTTTTAATGTTGAAGAGATTTTCTTGTTATCATAATCAAGAACAAGCAAAGTAATTATTTTAAAGTCTACCTTATCGAACTTAAGTTTGACATTATTTATACCGTTTGCAATTTGCAATTAATAGCAGCAGAACCTAGAAAAGTTTGTCATATTATTATTATCTAATTATATAGTAACAAACATTGTTTATAACATTTTCTATTAAAATAGTGCCTTGATACACAATTGAGCAAATAAATGATTTATATGGCATATTATTAAGTCAAAATAATTTTTAAAATCATTTTAGTATAATATGACTCCACAACATTTACAATTACTCAACTATTATTATAATAATTTGCTTATATAAACAAATTTGTTTATTTTTATATTATCAAAGGAATCAGGAATAGACTTTTTGTATTCTAATACCTTTTCAATTCTTTTTTTGTAAAGGTCAAAATCTGCTAAAAAAATCGTTACATTATCTTTTATAATAGTGCTTGAATATAGTAAAAGTACATTTCTTTTAGTATTTCAATTGGATAACAATAACTTAATCTCTGTTCCTATATGATGGTATTTATATTTTTTATACTAGTGTACTGTTAATTCGATCGTGGGTCCATCTTAATTTATTCTACTATTGCATATCAAGAAACACTTTAAAAAATATAATGAGAACAGTATATTTTAGTTAGTTTGTGCTATAGAATTTGACCACCAATCTCAACGTTCAATTGTAGAATCATAAAGAGATGAAATGAAATAAAATAAGGAAAAATATTGTTGAAGCAGTTGATGAATAAAAGAATAGTAAAATATATGACAATAGTCATCTACATCTATATATTAACAACAAATAGCAAAATCACCCTATTCAATTGTTAAATATTATATTTTTCACTAGATATTATGAGTTCATCAGAAAACGAAAATTATGAAGGAAAGGATCCAATGTCACCAGAGAAGATTACTTCTCATGAACCCACTGCAGTAAAAAGAGATTCAAATGATCAAGAAATTGATGAATCAGGAGAGATAGGAACCGATTCAGAAGAGGCAAGAGAACAATATAGAAAGAAAGGTATGACAAAAGTATCTGGAAATTCGTATCAAGACACAAATACAAAATATGAAGGACAGACAACTACTGATACTGATAATCTTGATTCAAGTACTTATGGTGATGTCAAAGAAGGTGCTGAGAGCACTTTTGATAAACTAAAGGCAGGTGCTAAAGCAGTTGGAAAGAAGATAACCGACCCAGATAGCAGTTTAGAGGACGAATATAATAAAGAAAAATCATAGAAGTTAACAATAAGAAACGCTTCAAATATAACTATAATTTTTCCTGATTTTTTAGATAGAAAATGAGGTAAATAATATTAAAAATTTTTTTATACATTCTAAGATAATTGTCGATGTTTAAAATAAATTCATATTCATATTGTAAGTTACAATATAAATAGACATTTTTAGAATGATATTTTGATCTATTTTCACATTTCAAATTTAGAATTGTTTCATTAATTAATAACTACTTTCATCACAATGAAATTTAGATTTATAATAAGTATATTGATCATAAAACTATGGTAATGTGGTAGTGGTAATGGAGTCTAAAGATATTTTAATGGTAAATTCAACAATAATTGGAGGAATTTTAATTCTACTTACTATTTCATCGTTTTCAGAAAATGAATTTCCCAATAGATCTATTTTTGTAGTAATAGCAGTTATAGTAGTAATTATTTTTTCTATTTCTTGTATTAGCATTTTCTATAACAAACAAGAACAAATTATTAAAAAATATTCAAAAATGGGATTTATAGCATTGGTTGGATTTATGATCTTTATAGGAATAACAAATATTATCAATATTATATCACCTGAAATTTGGGAAAAATATGCTATAACTAATAAAATTGCTTTTAGCAATACAACAACTTTTTCAAATAGCAATACAAAATAATTTACCGTAGTTATATAACTACAAAAACTATCACTTGTTTTATGATTGAATTATGGTACAGATGCTATTCTAAAAAATTTTAATGCAGAAGGATTTCTTATAATGGATACAATTACTTGTTTTTGGTGGAATAGTAATAGCACTTTCAATAATTGCTTTTATCCTATCATTCAGAGAAAATTTATTTAATGTATTGACATTAACTATAAATGGAATAATTATGATTACTGGGGGTTGCTAATCGCTTTAGATATTATAAAAAGTTCAGAAAATGCGTTACTGATATCAATGATTAGTGGAATAATAGTAATATGTAAAAAAGTCGGATTCAGAAATATTGTAAGTGGAAAAAATACTTTAACACATCATTAAATCAACAATTTTCTACTTTTTAAAAATTTTAATAATAGGATTTAATTTTTCAACTTTAATTTTATATTATTTTTAGAAAATGAAATATAAACCACAATTTTTAGACTCTTCTTCTTTGCGTCAATAAACCTGTTTTTACAGCCTATAATAGAATTCTTTATATAGATTAATTTTATTTATTTAATAATGACAAAACGTTTTGGGTGCTCCGATGTAGGTGTAAATTGTAATTGGACGACTACTGGTGATTCAGAAGAGGACATAATGATAAAGATTAAAGAACATGCAAATAATGTACATGGTTTTAAAGAAATACCACAAGATCTTGCAGATAAAGTAAAATCAGCTATAAAAGAACAGTAATAATCTAATTTTCTTCTAATATAAGTAAAATCTATTTTAATCTCTTCTTTTAGTGAAATTATATTAATTATATAGATAATATAATAATTGTTTAACCTATCAGAATATTAGAATATTTAGTAATAGTTTTAATGTAATTCATCTTCATGGAGTTGACATTATGTAGTTAGTAAAAAAAAGCTATGTCTAATTAATAAAATTTTAAATGACACCTTGATTTATATACTATTATTTTATAATTTTGTTAAAAAATAAATAATTAATTAAATTATAATTTATAAATCCATTCTATTATGATTTTAGCTCTAAAAATAAATTAATGTTTTATCAATATGGAGCTATTTGCTTTTTTCGATTCATCTAAAAACTAAATTCTTCAACTCAATACTACAATCTGGTAATCTTCTACTATATATTAAAATTATTTATCTTTAGAATATTAATAAATTTTAACTTTTAAGAGCAAATTTGATAATAAATTTCACTCTAAAGTCAAACAATTTGTATGTTAGTTTTAATTTTGTATTACTAAATAGTTTTTTTATTTCTAATAGTAAGTTTTGTATTCATATTCTATTATCAGTTGACTAAAATTAGGTCATATGCAATTTATGTAATAAATAATATCATTTTTATTTAAAATATGCATGAATTAATAGGTTATATTATATACGGCTTTATTGTATTGTACATTGATTTTTTTGATGCAAAATAGTTTTCCTATGAGAGAATGGCATGTAAAAAACATGGAAAAAACAATATTAAAACATGTAAAGGGACTATCACCAGATGCTACTAAATTTGAACGAAGAATGTATAAACGATATGGTGGAATACATAAAGTTCAAATGAGAATAAAATATGATATTAAGCATGGCGTAAACAATGAAGAGGTTATTTTGTTTTTACAAAAGATAAGAAATGGTATGGAATTTTCTGATCTTCTTAAAAGTGATGGTTCCTTGGATAGACTAAATGAGATTGAATCTTACTTTATTTAATCAAATTCATGTAAATCAATCTCCTATTATTTTATTTAACATAATTAATTCTAGATTAGTAAAACTAGGGGTGACTAAAAATGGTATGCAAAGGAATATGTTTGCGTCATAAAGCAATAAAGCCATCAAATATTGGTCGTTACCTAGCTGGACAAAAACGTTGTCAAGTTTGTCAAGTTTTTATTAAATGGGGTGGTTTTTGGTGTCCATGTTGTGGTTATAGATTAAGAACCAGACCAAGAAATAAGAAATATAAATCTAGATTAAAATTAGAGCAAGAAATCTAATAAACTATCATAAATATAATTAAACAAAATTCATTATAGATAAATAAAATCTTTTGTTCATTTAATATGTTATTTAATAGTGGTATACTACTTCAAAAGGATCACCAGATTTTTAATATTACAAAAAAATAGACTTTACTATCTAAAATATTAATAAATTCCTACAAATACATTTATGTAGACGGCATAAATTACTGTACAATCTCTCTAAAATAACACTATAACAAACAAAAAATTATTAAACTTGCTAGTATTTACAACTACAAAGTCATCCTATTACTAATGAAAAGTAAATTTTATGGGCAACATTAACTTAAGTAGTAGAGAGTATGATAATTAATTAAATTATACGAGATAATTTACTTCTTATTTATGATGGTTCTATTTTAATTTACACATTGGAGGCATATTTTGTTTATGTTTATTCTTTTCAAGTAGAGATTTTATTTTGGAGACATTATTCCCATTTAGTTTAGTAGAATTAGAAGACAAGTAGCTATTATTTTCTAAATATTTTAATATTTTATCTATTTCTTCATATTTAATCCCTATTTCTCCTTCTGCAGTTTGACCTTTCCATAACCTTGCACTACTTGTCTTATTTATTATTTTTTTAGGAAGTCCTAGATACCCAGCAAGAGATCTTACTTCAGTTTTATAAAGATCAGCTATAGGAAAAAGATCTGCTCCTCCATCACCATATTTAGTAAAATAGCCCAACATCATTTCACTTTTATCTCCTGTTCCCAAAACTAATCGGTTCATTGCTGTTGCATAATAATATAATAAGGACATTCTCAATCTAACTAAAAGATTTGCTCTTGCCATTTTATTTCTAGGAAGACCATTGACTATTTGTTCCTTAATTTTATTTAATTCTATTACTTTGTATTTTATCTTCAAAGATTTAGCCAATTCTATAGCATCTGTAGTATCATTCTTTGGAGTTACAGATGAATCTGGAAGTAGTAAACCAAATACTGGTTGGTTTCCTAACGCTTTAACTGCCAAGACTGTAGTCAAAGATGAATCTATTCCTCCACTCATACCTATTATTACTCCTTCAGAGTCTCGTTTTTCAATTTCCTGTTTTATGAAATTTATTATAGTATTACAAATAGTTTCATACATATCTTCTTTCATGAGAATAAATCTAACAGGATTTACTGTATTATTATTATAATTTATTTTTTATCACTCGATATAACTAAATTATTTATTATGTTTATCAAATGTCGTTGTTCTATATAATAATAATAATAATAAACGAAAAAATAAATAAAATTTATATTATGATAATCATTACTTTTTTTATATTTAAATTGTATTTTATATCAACAAATATCAGCAAATAATATAATCAAAAAAATTCTCTAATCTTATGTTGTGATTTTAACTCTTAAGTTTTACCGAATTTATCTTTCCTTCAAGAGTATTGCTTTTATCCGGTCTTTCATCAATTCTAATTGAAGATATTATCCTATCAATTCCGATATTGCGAAGTGTTATATGTGAAACTTTAATTGCTTTTAGAATATTGTCCAACTCATTTGATTCTATTTGAGTACCCATTGCAGTAAGAATTGTTTTCAAGCCCTTGATTTGATTAATAGCATTATATACTAATGCTATTTCTTTACTCATGCTTGTATTACCGCTAGTTGTAATAGGTATTATACTGATTTCTGCAGTAAAAAAGAGTTGTTTTTTAATCATTCTATTGAATAAATTTATCTCATTATTGTTATTAAATTTTCATAATGTTATTTAAAGTATTGAAAAAAAGTAAAATCTCATTTGTTAACTCGACTACATTTATGCCTGATTGTTAAATAATATTATATAATAATCTATATCAATAGCATATTCATACTTAGCATTATTCATCATAACGTGTATGTTGTATATAGATAACTACCTGAACTACTACATAGATAAAGTAATGACAATTAAACTACTCTAAATTATTATTAAGTATTATATTATTATTCTCTTAGGAAGATAATGTCAATTACGTTTTCACTATTTTCTCCATTTTTGAATGCTCTAATTTCATTATTTATTATACCATAGAGTGTTACAACTTAAATCATATTTAATATTCCAACAATTACAATTTATAGAATGTTTATTTCAAATAGAACTTTCCAAAACATTTTCTCAGTGCTAGACTACTTAACTCGAAGAACTTTTGAAATTTTTCCCCATTTCCGTTATCATTTTTGAATATAATAAGAGATAATAAATAGGTAATATTATAATAATCATTAGCTTTTTTATTTCTATTATGATAGATAATATTGGAGGAATAGTAATATTTGTTTCAAATCAAGCAAAGGCCATAGAATTTTATACTCAAAAACTGGGATTTGATGTTAAAGGTGAATATCCTTATAAGAATACAAAATGGGTTGAAGTAGGACCCAAAACCTCTACAACGACTATAAGTTTGATGGAACCACATCCAGATATGATGACAAATGAAGAGATAGAACAAGCAAAAAAAGAAATCGGAACTATGACAACTCTCTGGTTTTATACTAAAGATATTAATAACACATACAAAGAATTGCAAGAGAAAGGAGTTAACATTTCAGAACCAAAAAAACAAGATTGGGGTGGAATAATGTCACAGATTAAAGATCAAGATAATAATATTTTAACATTGATTTCTTCATATGAAGACCATAGTCATAATAAATAAATAAATAATATTATTATTTACAATTAAATGCTAATAATTTAGCACAGATACTAACAGGTTCTTTTATTTCAATATGTCTAACGTTAAAATATATAGAAATTTATAATAATCTTCTTGATTCAACAAACAAAAACTGTTTACAATTTTGCACCTCTACCATTGAGGATAATAACAGGAATTGGATTTATGATGCATGGCCTGCCTAAGCTACTGGATATATCAAATACTCAAAATTCGTTTACGAACATGGGATTACCACCAGAATTAGCAATCATCATAGGACTATTAGAATTCATAGGCGGTTTGGCTATTCTGCTAGGTGTATTTACAAGAATTGCAGCAGGGTTACTAGCAATAAATATGATAGGTGCTATTTTACAGGTGAAATTAGCAAAAGGATTTATCGGAGGATATGAATTGGATTTATTATACCTCGCTATAATGATAAGTTTGATGTTAACAGGTCCAGGTAATTTATCAATAGAGAAAAATGTTTTAAAAAGAGAATTCTTTCCAAAATCACCCAAATATTCGATAAACGAAAAAGAAAATAGATAGATAAAATCAAAGTATATTATTTTAAAACAGTAATTAATACAGAAAGAGGTGAAAATCTCATAATAGAGATTTAAAATTAATTAATTGCAAAATAAATAAAAGATAATGAAATATAATCATATCCTGTACCAAGAGAAATGGATAACAATCATTATACGTTCCGTACTCTAATATACATAAAGCAACAATAGTATGCTTTGATAATTATAAGCCCCTTTTTAATATATTGCTCGAATATTATTCATTATTCTACAATATATCATTATAGTAATATAAAAAGAATTATTATAAGAAGAATTCTCTAATACATATTCACAATTAAAATTGAAGTATTAAATTGTATTTATTTTATTTTACATATATATGATATTAATATAAAAAGAATTTGATAGCCAAAACATCTAACTAACTAACTAACCAACCTTCTACATAACAATATAGAAGAACCTACAATCAAAATCTATACAATGAAAATAGTTATTGTACAACCACTAATACATTGCAATATTTATCATCTACATTTCACATAAATAACAATTACATAGTAATGATCTGGCAACTATTCAAAATATTACAATATACAGTAATAAAGGAAATTAATAAGTATAATGAATTCTTGATTCGTGAAAAGAAATATTATCTTTTTTCTTCATACCATGTTCATTTATATAAGACACATATTAATTTCACTAGATTATATACTTATATTCAAAAACTTCTTAAATTCCTTTAGGTATTATAATATATTGAAGTTTAATAATAATTCAGAAAAAAATGGTATTGAAGATGATTTAGAAAAGTTGTTAGATATTGTAATCAAATTAGTATCAAGTTTAGATAATAAATCAAAAGTAGCATTAAAGGATTTATTAGTAGAGATAGAAATAATACATACAAAAATCATTAATATACTATTACCTTTTTATAAACTTGATAATAACACAGTATTCCAAAATGAATTTAGATCTAGATATAAGAATTATAATGAATTAGTCCAAAAAGATCTTAAGTATATAGATAATGGTGCCAGTATAATTAAGACCACAATAGATTATTTAATTGATAATCATGGATGGAGATCTGATAAAATTGAAAAGGTTATGCAGGTTTTTGGGAAAAAAGAAAATAATTCTAAAAAAGAGGAACTTTTAAAGGAATTTGAAAAAATGATCTATAATTGTTATGTTAATAATAAAAAAACTTTTTATAAAACATCAGATATATTATTAAAGCAATTAAATAAAGAATTAGATGACGTTAATTCTACTCTAGACAGAGGAGATATAACTACTGCACGTATGAAACTACAATTATTTTTTGAAGAATCTGAATTTAACTTGGACAATATTAAACAATTATTACACTTTCTAAGAAATATAATTGACTATTTATAAACTCAATTACATTCTTTTAATATCATTAATTGTTAAAATGATAAATTTTTATAAAAATATACTATTGTAAAATACAAAATGACTAATATTGATCAGCAATTATAAGTATAATGTCACTAAATCATGATTCCCTATGGTGCTTTAGTAATAACTTATAGATAAAATATTTCTTGAAGCTTTAAATGTGATTTTTAACTATTTTACTGAAGCTTCTTTATAAGTGTTATAAGCCTATACCTACTAAAAGATGATTCTTTACAAAACTGGTACTAATTTCAATAATAATAAGTTCCCATCGATAGAGGATATACAACATGCAAAAGATCTATTAATCACCAACAATATTAAAAAAACACCTTTACAAAAATCAATGACTTTTTCAGAAATCACAGGATCTAATATATTTATGAAAATTGAATCTTTACAAAAAACTGGAACCTTTAAAGTAAGAGGAGCACTGTATAAAATTAATAAGCTTTCTCAAGAAAAAATTAAAAATTATAATGGTATTATTGCTGCATCTGCTGGAAATCATGCTCAAGGAGTTGCATATGCCGCATGGACAAAGAATATTCCTTGTGTAATTGTAATGCCAAAGAATGCATCTTTGTCTAAAATAGCAGCTACAAAATCATATGGTGCAAAAGTAATCTTGGAAGGATCAGACTATGATGAATCCTTTAGAATTGCACAACAAATTGCAAAGGATGAAAAATTAGAATTAATCTCTGCTTATGACGATTACGACATTATTATAGGGCAGGGAACAATTGGATTAGAAATCATAGAGGAGTTACCAGAAGTGGATGAAGTCTATATACCAATAGGTGGTGGAGGATTAGCGGCAGGCATTGCAATAGCGATAAAATCTAAAAATCCTAATGTAAAGATAATAGGTGTAGAATCGGAAGCATATCCAGCTATGAAACGGTCTGTTGAAATGGGTTCTTTACAAGCAGTAAAAGCAGGATACACTATTGCAGATGGAATTTCAATAAAATCTCCAGGCAATATAACTTTTGAAATAATTAAAGAGTTTATTGATGATATAGTTTTGGTTGATGATTCTACAATAGTCAAAACTATGTTCTTATTAATGGAAAGAGCTAAATTAGTAATAGAACCAGCTGGTGCAGCAAGCCTTGCATATTTACTTTCA
>JAICEO010000082.1 GCA_025924135.1 Nitrososphaeraceae archaeon
ATTACTATAATACTTTAATATCTTCAATACTTTCTATTATATTACATATACTTCTTGTAGAATTTCAAAATTCCATATTCTCTCTATTTTTTTAAATTAATTCTTTCTTAATCTTAACATATGAATGTAAATATTAATAAATATGAAGAATAGAAGCAGAAATGAAATTATAGCTTTCATATTAGAATCGGTAGCAAATAGCAGAAACAGTAACGGAATTACAGCAACCAAAATTATGTATAGTGCATTCTTATCTTATTCCCAGTTGAAAGAATATCTTGCATTATTACTAGAAAAAGAGCTGCTTGGATATTATTCTGATACACAGACTTATAAAGTGACTTCAAAAGGAACTCATTATTTATCAATACATAAACAACTAAATGACATGATAGTTACTACTAGTCAATTTTAATAATTAAATATCCCAAACTATCCTTTTATTTTTTGTTTCTTTTACAAATATAATAGTAAAAGGTTTCTGATACAATATTCAACAATAGCCTCATCTGTAATATCTATCTCTAAACTTTTAGATACGAAACTATAAATTTTGTCTTAATTAATTAATATAATATTTCTTGGAATGTCAGTATATTTTCGTTTTTATGATCTTGCAATTGGAGAGCAAGAGGTAATTTATACTCTTTTAGGAAAAACATTCTATGTTATAGAAGAAAAATTATCATTTGATGATATGGAGAGCAAACTTCCACATTTTCTTTCAATTACTGATTATTCAATTACATTTATCGAACTAATTTTTCCAGTTATATTCAATAATTCCCTATTTCAGACTATTTCAATTGAACGTTGGAATTCTATCAAAGGTATAATAAAAGAAATAAAACATAGACGAGGAAATAAACCTGTTATGTGTATTTTAAAATTTAAAGGTAATACAAATCAAACAGATTTTAATATTATTTTTTCTATAACAAATAGCTCAGTTCATTCATTCGAGATTGCAATAGAAAAAATAGAACATCTTGTCGATATAGTACCTACACAATTAAGTTCTTTACCACCTAATACAATTGAAGTTTTTTATTTGTATGATGAACCATCCTCTAAATGGACTCCCTATCAAGCCAAAAGCATTGTACAAAATTATGTCAGTACATATATTTATAAAAATGGGTTATGGGAAGGATAATAAATTAATAGATCCTTTTTAAACAGTAGTATATTCCTTACAAGTACTTGAATTTGTGCGGGGGTCGCCTAGCCTGGTAGGGCGTGGGATTGCTAATCCCATGTTCGGAAGAACTCGTGGGTTCGAATCCCACTCCCCGCGCTTATCTTGGGAGTTTGTACAAAAATAATAAAAATGAGGAAAAGGAATATTCTTCAAATAGAAAAACAGATTTGACATACAGGCTACTACTAACCTCAAATCAAAAGCAGTAGAGAAGAAAGAAATTGATCTTTTGGATAGAAAGATTAGAAAAGATAGATAAATAAATAATGAATTAATAAAAAAGGAAATAAAAATAAGGTTTTAAGCACACATTGCAATGCACATTTCTGCACTAGATGGACAAGGGGATTTACATTTAGTTTCTACTAATTGTTGATTATAAAGCATTTTATCGTTATCATCATCAACAACAAAAAAGTATTCTCCTTCTCCTAAAGCATTATCCATTTGAAAAAATATAGAGGCTAGAAGTGCATATACTATTGTAGTTATCACAAAGAATTGAATTGCAATAACTGAGTTTTTCATATACTTTCCTTCAATATATATACGGCATATTTGAATAAAAATATTTTAGTACAAATTTAGACAATTATTTCGGTAAATATTTTCTCTACCTATAAAGAATATAGAAATTTTTACCGATTCTATTGTTAATCTTTTACTCTAACGATATTCAGTAGTTGAAATAGTAACGCAATTAGGGTTTTTAAAGTAAAACTGTTACTAGGTTTAGTAACAAGAATTATACAAATCCTTTTCAGACTTGGTTTAACTAATAAAAATTAGCAACTGAATTCATGATAAACATTAACTAATATAATTTACTAATGTAATATTGTAATACTATCTTATCAAGTGGACCTAAGCATTTCAATTATATTTAAACTGTTTAAAAATGTCATGAGAATATTATTATGATATTTTACTATAATTTATATAAATACACATTTTCACAAATGATAAATAGTAATTTTAGTAGGTATTTTTGATCTAATTCACCAAGATCAATATAGGAAAACAAAAAATCGTCTTAATCTTGTCGTAGTCTGAGCGGAATAAAAATATTACTTGCATCAGCAGTATGTTCAGGCTATGACAATTTAATTGTCTGAAGCGGTAATATGGATGTCTAATGAATAGCAGTAATTGGTTCAAATCCGGCCCTCCACATTAATCATGGATTTCAAAATAAAAGTCATACAAATAAAATTGAGTATTGTATAATATTTATCTTAAAATTATATAATAAATATAATATAGAAACAATAATAAAAATGTAGTATATAGAATATAATTAAGATATTAAAGAATTAATATGTTTCATAAAAACTTCTTTTGGAACTTCTTTTGATACATAACATTCTTGTCCCAATTCAGGATGAATCTCTGCTAACACTTTGTAGTTTATTACTGATGAAGTCATAAAGCATACCCGGAATTCTTTTGGCGTATCTTCTACTTTTTTTGATATTTCATGTAATTTATCATAAAGGTTAAATCCATCCATTACAGACATTTTAAAACCAATAAGAACAAGATCATAATCAGTAGATTTAAAATTTAATTCTGCTGTTTGGGGATCGTTTATTAACGTTGAATTAAATCCTTCTTCACCTTCTAGCCATTTTTTATACTTTGAAGACGTCTTGACATCATCATCGATTATTAAGATATTCTTCATTGTTTAATAAATTATAATTGGTATTACTAATTAATAAATTCTATAAAATTTTTATATTAATGAATTTTTATAATATTTCTTCTGTATCTTGATAGTTATAGATGATAAGACTATGACAATAATTTGCTAATTGTTTAATTAATTACAAGTTACAGCAATTTTTTAGCTGGCGTAATTAATATATGAATATAAAATCTAACAAAACCCAGACAGATTCACAAAACATTACCATAGTCTTTTACATATTTTCATGATACTGAAGAGATTGGCAAAAATTAAATGTCTATTTGTATTTGCTAAGCCAACGAGAAGATAAATTATGGATGGGATATAAGGATTACAATAATTAGGAATAATACTAAAACACGGTTGGATATATATTAAATTATTGTCTTTTTAATTAAGTGAATATTTTAATAGTCGAAAATGAAACCCACATTTGTTTGATAAGAGCTCGAATCACAACCACAAGATAATGTGACAAATTAAGTAAACAATGTTTCATTGAAGTTTTCAGAAATACATCAATACCAGATGAGTTAAAACATGATAAAGGAAACTATTACCAAGAAAAGAAGAGAAAAAAGAAAAAGAAAAAGAATATGAAAAGATTTCTGAAAAAAATTGGGTAAAGTTTAATTTAATTTAATTTATTTTGATTCTGTGTTCATAGAAGTGGACTATAAATCTATGTGTCCGATTTGTAAAAAGAAATTCATTGAACATTCAGAGTTACAAGACAAAATATGTAGAATGATTACAATAAAGCAATTTGCAAATAACTCTCCAGGTTTTGATGTTCAGTTTAGACCTTTCTTCGAGGACTAAAATATATCAAATTTTTATAAAGTATAATTTTCGCTTTTTTAGAATAGACCCGTGAATGCAAGTAATGGGTTCAAATACCATTTCCTCCAACAAATCATATTTTAAAATAGTAAATATTGCATTCAGATTCTTTAATAATATTTTATAACAATTATATCGATAATTATCATAGATGATAATAGACCAACGAGCTATATTACTATCTATTTTTGGATGCTCTAAAAATAAATGGATAAAAAATAAAATTACTGTTTAAATAATTTTTCTGCCATCTCTAAATTAGATTCTATATTGGTATGTAATGTATTAATTTCATCCAACGGCTTCTTATCCTCAATAGCACTTGCAAAATCTTCTCTTATCATTACTTCTGTTTCTTCCATTAGATCTTTATCAAGTTCCTTCAAAGGATCCTCAATATACTCATAATTGTCGATATATGCTATATCTACTAATTCAGATGCACCTGTGTAATTTCCTTTATTTAATTCAGTTATTGCTTTATCTAACAAATTTCTAATATTAGATAAAATAGTTAATGGATCACTTTCTCATTTTCTTCTTGTGCTTTAATATTGTATAATGGTGACAATAAAACCATCACCATCAAAAGTCCTGAACTCATAGTATACAAAATATGTTTTGAATTGAACATTATTTTAATTGAAAAATTCTAGATATATATTTCATTTTTCTTTTCTCCTTTGTGAAAACAATATTTGTTTCTCCTTGTAATAGATTTCACAAATTCATTAGGTTTGCCGGTATTACATTTTTCTCCATGCTAATCAGTTAGTTTTGTATTCAGAAATGAATACATGTAAGGATTTCAAACTCCAATTCTCCATTTATCCTCCATTTATCTAATATTTGTAATAAATCAAAAACAATAAGGTAAATGAAGAATTTCAAGAACAAATTTTGACACATAAGTAACTAATATATAGTCAACAAGAAAGAAATTGATCTATTATATAGAAAATTAATTTATTATAAAACGTATTAGAAATTTATATTATAACAATTACTTAGGAGATGATGTGTTCTAAATGAATTCTGATTTAAAACATTCAGATTGTATGATGTAGATGATTTGGTTTTAATACAAATGTACTAAATATAAATCCCTTACTAACACGTTGAGGCTAGAATTGCATCCTTCTATTGAACTATTCTAGGTTTGAGACTAGATTCTTAATTTTAGGCAAATAAAATACATAAATGATGCTTTTAGTGAGCATTTAGTAATAATATTGAATAAATAGCATTCTAAGGACACTAAACCATATTATCAGGAAACTGAAAAGTTTCAAATTAGTCATTTTGTATTCTCTGAAAGTCGTAGTACTCAATACAATATTTCAAATTTGAAATTTGTTTTGATTCTACTTTGTGTCTTCCCATTACCTTTGACAAAAAATTCCAACATTTATACAAAGAATAGCTTATCATTAGCATAAATATATCTTCTATCTTAAGCTTCGCTAAAAAATTTAATTAATTGATTTGAAATTTAGTATAAGTAATATGTAGAATCATAATAATATGCATTCATAATAAATTTATATTCTCGTTATTATGAGCTTTTTTTCCATCCATAATTTTAATAGATGTTTTAAAATAATGAAAAACAAGAATTTGAAACTTGCAACAGAATATTAGAATCAGTCAGCTTAAGAGTCAGAAAACAGTAAAAAGTAAGAAAATTTTCTTTATGAACCAGATATGATTTTCGCTATTTAATTTTTAATTTAAGAGAATTTAGTAGTGTAATAATAAAATATCTTTGATTATCAAGAATAAAAGATAATAAGTTAAAAAATAATCAATAGATATGGATGAAAATTTAATCGAAAGAAAAAAAAGATTGGAGAGAGAATTAGATAGTAAAGTATCCCATGATTATCGAGAATTCATAAACAAATCAAATGATTTTTTGCAACAATCAAGAGAAAATACTAAAAAATATTATCAAGATTTACTTTCTAGAGAATTAGATTCAATGGAAAACGCTATAAAATCGGGAAGTACATTACAAGCAATGAGTCATAGGCTAACAGCAAATGTTTATGAATCAATTCTTCAGAATACATAGTATGTAATGCGATTTTTAAATAATTATAAAGTCACAAACAGTGAATTTGGTAGAATATTTATGAACCTATACAGCATTTTTAGGTCCTTCGTCAAAAATAATACCTACTTGAAAAAGGGTGAATAGACTGTCTTGAGGAGGGTGGTAGACTTAACTATAATGATATACCAAAAGACAGGTAATATTACAAGATATAAAGCCAACTATAAAAAATAGCATGTGGAATAGAATGTTAGAACCTAAACTAATTAATAATTTTCATTCAATTTTAAATAATTTCTAAATAATTGATGAAAATGAGCATTTACTTCTACTTGATTTTCTACGTATATACTCTTTATTATGATATGGTTAATTTAAATATCTAATATTTTTTCATTTTAGCATTAAAAAAATCTACTAACAAAATACCAATTCGGGAGACTATTACAAAAATGAAAAAGATAAAATGCCTTGGTATAATGAAAAACTGGATTTAATTTACAAGAGAAACTTCATTCTTAATTGAAGCCTTTGATATATCTACACAAAAAATGCATTCCACAAATGGAATAAAAATAGCTACCTAGGATTATAACAGATGTTATACTATTATGTAAATAAGCTCAGAATTAAAGAAAAAGAATCTCTCTCTCTCAAAACTTAGTTACGTCCTTCGAAAGCATTAGGTTTTAATATACATAGAGAAAGTATCTGACATATTTAAGACAATATATTTCCTCTATAAAGGAACAGATTACTTACATGGATATTTTATAGCAAAGATCAAGAGATAGAATTCACATTATAAAATATAATACTACGGTACTAAACATAAATAGAGGTCAAGGAGTTTCATTTAATAATTATATTTTATTATTACCTTGATTACAATCATAATTTGCTCTAAAATGTGATTTTCCACTGTCGGTAACATAAATATAGCCTTCTGAGTCCATTGCTATATCATGTGGAATTAGGAATTGATCATCTTTACACCCAAGTGATCCCCACATTGTAATAAAGTTACCATCACTATCAAATTTTTGGACTCTTACGTTCCTTGTATCTACTACATAGATATTACCCTCAGTATCAACGACAATTCCATGGTCCTCAATAAATTGGCCTTTCTTTGAGCCTTCACTTCCCCACATTTTCAAGAATTTTCCATCACTATCAAATACTGCGACTCTAGAATTTTGCCTACCATCCGTGACATAGACATAATCATTTGAGTCCACTGTTATATCATGTTGGTGTACAAATTGGCCTTTCTTTGAGCCTTCTTTACCCCACATTGTAATAAAGTTACCATCACTATCAAATTTTTGGACTCTAGGAAGTGCTTGATCGCTAACATAAACATTATCTTTTGAATCCAACGCCACTCCCCATGGTTTTTTGAATTCACCTATCTTTTCACCCTCTTTACCCCACATTTTCAAGAATTTTCCATCACTATCAAATTTTTGAATATTTTTTCCAGAATATTCTGCAACATAAATGTTATTTAAAGAATCTACAGCCATACTCTCAGGTTGCAAAAATTTACCAGGACCTATTCCTTTTGTACCCCATTTGGTAATAAAGTTACCATTCTTATCAAATTTTTGTATATTGCAATTCTCTCCATCGCTAACATAAACATTATCTTGTAAATCAACAGTTATTCCATGAGCATGAAGAAACTGCCCATCATTAGATCCTACAGTACCCCAACTATCTACAAGATTGCCTTCTCTATCAAATTTTTTTATAAAATGAAAATTATTTAAATAAGTATCAGAATCAGGAGATGTTTGTGTTTGTAGAACAGATGTTTCCTGATTATTTATGCAATTCTCTTTATCTATATCCTCAGAATTTGCTGGATTTTTTTCTGAAATGCTTTGGTCTGAGGCATAATAGTCTTCTTCATTGAATTCAAATACCTCAGCATAGATAATAGATATAAAGCTCGTAGGAACAACATATAAAATTATTAAACTGAATGGTATTAATAATAAGTAAAAAAGTTTGTTCACGAATTTGTGTAGTAGGTATTTATTATTAAGATTACATAAGAAAATTATACTAAATTTATCTAGTACAACATTAGAACAAAAATTCGTTATTAAATATAAAAAAATTTAATCCAGCAAAAACTGGATATGCAGTTGATTCACTTATAATGTGTTATATTGGAATGATGAATTTATTTTTATAAGGTTGTGCGTATATAATTGACAAGTTATATTAGAATATACTACTATGGGGCTAAAGGGTTCTTTCTGGATATCGTTGGAAATGAATGAAAAAGCGGAGCGAGAAGACCTATTTTACATGACTCGCAAAGATTCTTGTATAAAAAAGTTCAGTGAACCAACTTTAGATTTCTTTACTCTACGACATATCTAAAATATGAATCTAATTGAAAATGTTGATTCTTAATCCAATCTAAATCCTTCAGCAATTTGCAAAGATGGGATAATTGAATCAAAAATACAATCTTTTATCATAGAGTGATCCCATCGTCCTAAAAGTGTTCTATTACCTATACTTTTAGACGTTATTATGAGCTATAACTTTGGGACGTTTATAGTGTATCTAAAATTTGTGCATTTCTTTCATTCCAGTTGTTACCATAAACTTGGATGGTATCTTGTAAAAAGTAGATCTATTTCAACAAATCAAAAATTTTGAATAATATGAAATCTATATCTGTTATCTAAATCTTCAGAAAAGAATGATCCTTTCATCTATCGGACTACCATCCATAACATTTCATATAACTTCCCAATATTATATTTGGACCAAAAGCAAAATTTTGCTGCAACTAAATATTTAAGAGTTATTATTATTTCAAAAGATACTTTGAAATAGTAGTTCTAATAATATAACAATAACAAAAATTGTATAAATTTCAATTCTTTCTAATTGAAGGAAAGAGAGAGGAACAATAAATTAATGCCAATAATATCCAAAACCAAAAGCATCTATAACGCTAATATTTTTGAAATTAAAAACAATAACCTAGAAGAAGGGATAGAATGTTTTAGTCAATGGTTGTCAATTGAAGAAGGGAATAGTGAAGATAGTAACAAGAATGTTCAATTAACTCTTATCGCATTTGAAAAGAAGAATAACAAATTGTTACTTCACGATAATCTCCATAATTCAGATATTGAGATAGTTTTCACCGATGGTGTCCCATTCTGTACTTTATGTACTACTGATGATTGTGTACATACAGGTTTTGCTATATGCGCAAAACAAAATCTTTAAAAAACTGTGAGTGTAAATTGAATTAAAAAATTAGAAAGATCAGTGACACAGATATTTAAAAAGTATTTTCATTTATTTTATTATTGGAAATGAAACAAATTTGAGTGCTAATTCTCCGAAATGTTATTGTTGATTTTGAATATTGACCTCTGTGGCTACTTATGTTAAGTAAAATTACTTGTAGTTTATATCAAGAAGCAAGAACTTGGAAAGTATTTGGCGCAACGGTCGTTTAGATGTCTTTTTGTTTGGATTAATTTCTGGTATTTCTATGAATTTTACTCATTTATTGTTACCTGTTTGTCGCGTCTAGTTACATGATAATATTCTTATAGATATATAAATATGCTAAATATTATGATAGATAACATTAGCTAGATATTTATATAATAATAATAATAATAATCAAAAAAATTGAATCAATATTCAAAACAAATTATACTTAAAAGAAGCTAAATTACTAATTTATACATTATGTAGCATTTTATTAAAAAATATAGACTATAATATAATTATAAAATCTTTAATAATACATAGGTGATTACAAAAAATCAGTAATTAAATAATTTCTACTATCTTTGATTAATTTTTTAATTTGTTTTTTGTTTGTTTTTTCTGAAGGCAACGTAGAAAAATTATAAAATTGTTTCAAAAAATCTCTTTCTTGTTTTAACAAAAAATCTAAATCCAAATTTTCTTCTGATCTGAAAAGATAGTTAAATACAAGTTTCTGATTAATTTGTTCTAATGTTATAAGGCTATTATATATTTTTACCATTTCTGATATTTTATTAGTTATATTATTGTTTATTAGCAATTTTATAAAACTTCTCTTTGGGATATTAAATATGCCATTCATTATACATCTATTAAATATAGATAATATTTCAAAGTAGTCCTCTTTTCCACTATATCCTATTATTGTTGTAGGGAGAAGTTTTAATATTTGCAAATTTCTATTTAAAACATATTTTTTGTCTATTACTAGATATGATCTACCAAATGTAAGAATGGCATTTAATATTTGATTAGGAAGTCGCTCATCGAGTACGTCATTATCAGATTTTATCTCTACTGGTATAAATGTTATATTTTCAATTCTACATTTCTCGAGTTTAGAGAATTCAGTAAATTGCTGTGATCTCATAAGAATATTATGTTGAATATCATATTCTAAA
>JAICEO010000083.1 GCA_025924135.1 Nitrososphaeraceae archaeon
AGCATTAATCTTATTCTTCCAAATTTGTCTAATATTACAATTGGATTTTTCCTTTTTTTTAGAAAAAAATGTTTTTTTATTGTTTCACAAGTATAGCCAAAATAATTTTTCATGTTTAATATCGGTTGAACTTGATTACTATCTAAGATTGAACAAGCTATAGATGAGGCTTCCTTTTCATTAATTTCCTTCCGATTATTTTTACCAATATCAAGTTCAACATTACCTGTAGCTGTTGCTCTAAGTAAGGTGCGTTCATTCACAAATTCCGTTTGTATGGAGAGAGATTCTGGAACAGCACCTCTGTCAAGAGCCCTTTTTTTCACCTCGTCAATAACATTGGATACATCATTGGCCTCAGGTCTATCGATTGTCTTTTCTATTTCTTCATAAATCATTGCGGATGCTACACCTATGGAAGAAACCACCTCTGCATTTTTAGCTATTTCATGTGTGAATTTACATTTTGTGGCCATATAGGGAACTAAAACTGACGCCCCACCTCCTCCACCAACAAGTATGATTTTATTCTCATCCAAATGGTATTCTTTTATCATGGGCTCCATTATATGTAAAATCTTTTTAATAGAGAAATCTAATATCCTACTAGCAATTGTTTGATAGTCTACTCCTATCTTTTCACCAAGTAAAGAAAGAGATTTAATTGCTGATCTTTGATTTCCAAATGCGTAATCTTCCTTATTTATCAAGCCTAAAGCATTGGCTGCACATGTATTAGTTATTGCAATTCTTTTATTATTTGCTGTTTCGATACAAACATAATCATCAGGATCTGTTTCATTTGGTTTTATCGATATTATTCTAGCATTTTCCAATTCTTGAGGTTCAACAAAACAGGAATATCTTAGACCTGCTATATGTGCAGAACGCGGTCCGACATCAATAATTTTGTCATTTGCAATTCTAATTAAAGACCCGCCTGCAACACCGGCCACTCTCACATCTACAGAACGGATACATGTAGGATGATCCATTATGGATACATATCTAATTTCGGGTTTCCCGTTTTTTATAATGGATATATTTGTAGATGTGCCTCCTATCTCAATAAAAACGCCATGTAAAATGTGAGAATATAATAGGGCACCAGCAACACTAGCAGCTGGACCAGATAATATTGTTAAAATAGGTTTATTTTTGAACGTATCAATATCTGTTACTCCGCCATCTCCTTTCATTATCATAATCGGACACGTTATATTCTCCTTTCTGACCGCTTCTTCGACATATTTTGCAGTACTAATTGCTTTTGGCATTATTCCTGCATTAATAGCTGCAGTTAAGGTCCTAATTTCTAAACCATAAATGCCTGTTAATTCATGACCTCCAGTAATAGGTATGTCAGAATAGTTCATTACGTATTTTTCATTGCTAGGATCATCGACTCCGTATGCCTCACTAACCACTAATACATCTGCTCCTTCCTTTTTAAGTGAAGCAATAGTAAAAATTATTTCGTTTATATCAAGATATTTTGAGGTATCTATAAATCTATAACAAGTATGTAAATACTTGTGAAGTGAAAGCTCTACGTTTTTTATATTTGTTCTTTTAACTACATTAGATTTTTCTAATCCTACACCCATTCCTATAATGCCAACTTTTACGGTATCGCCTTCAAGTAATGCATTGACAGCTTGAGTTGTACTATGTGAAATTAATTCGATTTCTGACCTTTCTATACTAAAATGTTTTATTAAATCTCTTAGTGCAATAATTATTCCATCGGCTACTCCCTTTTCAGAAGTATGAGTAGTGGGAACAGTCGTTTTCCCAATAAATGTAGATGATGCCATATCTATAGCTATAGCTTTAGTAAAAGTACCACCAACATCAATTCCAACTCTGATCTTTCTGTTCATTGACTAATTCACATTAGGGGTTCCTAACCTTATCTTATTCTTTGGGTCAATTATTATATATACATACATATTCTTTTTGTTGTATCTATAAAGACCAAAAAACTTCTTCTATTTTTTCTTTTCTCCCAATTTGGCGTAAAATTTCTTGAAACTTTTTTTTATTATCTGAAACTAGTATTCTCATTTTACCGTTTTTAGTTTTATTAGTTAAATTATTATCTATTAAAAATTTTTTTAGATCTTTAACTATTGATTCAGCTGGATCTAGAAATTTTACATGTGGGTATATTTGATTTAACTGATCTAATATAAATGGTAAATGTGTACTTGATAATGTAATAACATCAATATTATCAAGATTTCCAAGTATTTGAGTTATGAATTGTTCAATTTTTTTCCTATTTCTCAAAAAAGTTCCATCTTCTATTAAGGGGATTATTGATGATGCATTGTATTTAGAGACGAAAATATTTTGAGGGATTTCAGATTTTATCAATTCATCCAATTCTTTACTTTTGATTGAAGATTCTGTTGCCATTATTCCTATGTGATTTTTTTTTGTTATTTTTATAGCCTTTTTAATAGGGGGTTTTACACCAACTAATGGAATATTAGTGAGTAACTTTATTTCATCAATAACTTGGAGGCTTGGTGTATTTGAAGCCATTATTATCAATTTTGGATGAAATCGTTCTAAATATTTAATAGTTTGATGGACAATTTTAAAAAGGTCAATTTGTGACTTTTTTCCATATGGAAAATTTGCTTTATCAGCAAAATAAATTAAATTTTCATTGGGAAGTTCTCTTTTTATTTCCCGAATTACTGAAATAGATCCAATACCCGAATCAAATACAACTATGGGAGAGGAATTCATTTGTATTAATCTATATAAAGTATTTAATATAATTCTTCCAAGAAAAGTAAGTTTAGAACGAATTTATTATGATAAAGAAATTGTATAACATCATTGAAGACTTTTGAAGAATATGAAAATAATTAATCAATATGATTGATCACTTGCCTTCAACCTATTTTGTATCATGTCTGAATTGTACATATATTTTATTTATACTAGCACTATAAGATGTAGGATGTTGGTCTAATACTATAACACCATATATATTAATATTAATCTAATTGAATAGAAAAAGTTAAACGATGAGGTGTAAATAACTAATGATAGGATTATTAACTTATCTAGTCCAAAGAGACTATATTACATTCAATACGAATTAATAAAATCTATCGAACTCTTCATCAAGAAAAACCATTACTCCTTAGTCACAAAAGAGAACCTACTATTTAATGAGTAGGTATTTAATTGTTTAAAGCAAAGAACATACAAAGATTTAGCTCAAATATTACTGTGGAAGTCACCGGGCACAATACAATCGGAGAACAATATATTATAGTATCTTTTATTTATTAAATGTCGATATTATATCTCATACCAATATCATGTTTGTAAAATCCCAATTTTTTATAAAAGCTTGAGTTGTACTCTGAACAATTTAAAATTACCTTATAACACTTTTCTTGTCGTGCTAATTGTAAGACTTTTTTAACAAGTAGAGAACCAATTCCTAAATTTTGAAATCCTTTTCGTGTTACTACATCTTCTATATGGCAAATTTTTCCACCATTATGAATAAATTTCTGTTCTATAATTGCTGTAATCGATCCGACTATCTCTGTGTCCTTTATGGCAACAAAAATTTTTATATTGCTTGATTTTCTAATTTCTTCAAAAATCTTTTGTGAGAATCCTTTGTTATAAACATCTTTCCCAATTTCTGTTAGATTTGATAAAGTGTCAAAAAAACTATCAATAAGATCATCCTTTTCCAATTCTTTTATTTGTATTTGAGAATTTTCTTTGTTTATTTTTATCAACTGTTATATCATAAATGCTATTGATTAAAATTCGTTTATAATATTAACACTTATTATCACAAAATTTATAATTTGTAACTCATAGTATGTATATATTATTAATTACTTATTAATTATATTAATTGAATACAAAAATAATCTTGTAACTATATTAATATAAATACATAAACTCTAACCCAAGTTAATAATAATAGAGTATACTTGGAATATTTTTATCATTCTAGTGATTCATTAATAATGTGTAGCTTACTTTATATTTTTAATATGAATAATACGACTGTTTCATTTAGTTAGCTTTTCCCACAATTCTCATGGTAAATTAGTAAAGAGATGAATCAAACTTTGACTTTGCAATTTAACCTTTTCGAGTTAAATATTTCTCTTTTTTTGACCCTAATGATAACAACATCTAAATATAATGATCTCAATACATTGAGTATATCTTTGTTTATTGGTAAATATTATTTTAATAGTTGCAAAGTTTAGCAATCAATTACTGCAGAACACCAATTTTTTGAAAAATAATTATTAAATTATCTGTGCTTTTATTATGCTAAGAATTTTATAAAAAAATTATGTTGTTATCTAGTTGTTATCACGGAGTCAAAAAAGGCATTTGTTCTATCTACTATTTAGTTAGGGAATTTAGCCGAATTTTCCACTAATATATCTCTCTGTTAATTCTTTCATAGGACTTCCAAAAATTTGTTTTGTTTCTCCGAATTCTATTACTTCACCAAGATATATGAATGCTGTAAAGTCTGATACTCTAGCTGCTTGTTGCATGTTATGTGTTACTATTACTATAGTCAGGTATTTCTTTAAATCATTCATTAGTTCCTCAATTTTAGATGAGGCAGCAGGATCCAGTGCAGATGTGGGTTCGTCCATAAGAATAATCTCTGGTTGCATTGCAAGTGCGCGAGCGATACATAGCCTTTGTTGTTGGCCACCAGACAGACTCATACCAGGTTTATTTAATTCGTCTTTTACCTCTCGCCATAATCCAGCGCCTTCTAGACTTTCTATTACTATTTCATTTATGATTTTTTTATCTTTGACACCATTAAGTTTTAAACCTGCTGCAACATTATCATAGATACTCATTGTCGGAAATGGATTAGGTTTTTGGAATACCATACCAATTCTTCTTTTGATCATTACTGGATTGACCTTAGGATCATAGATATTTGTTTTATCCAAATGAATTTCTCCTCTAGAATAGGCACCAGGTGTCATTTCATGCATTCTATTAAGGCATCTGATTAGGGTGGTTTTACCACAGCCTGATGGTCCGATAAAAGCAGTAACAGAATTTTTTTTTATGGTTAAGTTAATATTTTTTAAAATTTGTTTATTGTAATACCCCGCATCCATATTTTTAATACGGAGTTTAAAATTATTAGTGAAATCGAGATTATCTTGACTATGAAGACGAGTAGATAGATCATTAGTAAAGGTTTTCTCAATGTTCGTAAACGTTTCCAATCATACATTGATACGCTTCTAAGATACATAAGATCACACTATATGTACACTATAGGATTATATAGAACTAAACCATAATTATAAAAAAAGTATTTACTTCTTGTTCCTTATTCAAGTGGTAGTCTAGAATTATTACCCCATTCATTCCAGGAGCCCAAATACATTTTAACATTTTTAAAACCTAATTCTTTTAATATCACGAAAGTATTTGCGGCTCTATATCCTCCTTGGCAATATGTGATGATTGGTTGATTTTTCGAAAAGCTTGAATAGATCTTTTTAATATCATCAAGAGATTTAAATTTATCAATTAAGATGTTTTCCTTCCAATCTATATTGATCGCGCCAGGTATATGACCACCTCTCAATGCTCGTATATGATCTCCACTATATTCTTTGAATGATCGTGAATCAATTATTATCTGATTTTTCTTTTTAGACCTTATTGAGTCTAGAAGAGTTCTATAGTCAGCCAAAATTTTTTCGTCCGTTGTTTTATCAATTTTGAAATAGCGAGAAGACTCCGTTTTGTTCTCTATTGGCCTATTTTCTTTTTCCCAATTGGTGAATCCTCCGTCCAACATTGCAACTTTCTTGTGAGAAAAATAAAGTGAAAGCCAAACTCCTCTTGCTGCTGATGGACCAGAAATATTATCATAAAATATTAAAAAGGTTTTTCCAGTAACTCCTATATTGGAAAATAAATTTCTCATTTGTCGATTAAAGCCCGTTATGCCTTGTTTGGAGGTGTCATTCCAGTGATACTGCATTAGTTCAAGATTTATTGCTCCTGGGATGTGTCCATTAAGATATTCATGAAAGGATCTGGTATCAACAATCCGTATTTTCCTCTGCTTATCTAAAATTAAATTAGATAGTTCTTGTGTCGATATAATTAAGCTCAATCTTTATATTGTTTTTTTTTCTAATATATTGTTTAAGATTTAATTTTTATTTGAGAAATGGAATTTAATATAATTTAAAACTTTCTTCTAGGGTTAAGTTATTGATAAGTGTTACAGGGGATCAATTACCTCAGCTACTAAAAATTTTTCCAGTTATTTACTTCCCGATAAAATACTAGTAGAAATTTGTAGGATCTCTATTCGCCAATCTATATAATAAAAATAATAAATTTTTCTTACAGATGTCGAATTCAATAAATACAAGCTTAAAAAGAGTTTTAGTTATTGGCTTAGGTCAATTGGGATTACCTGTTGCTAAATATATTAATGACAAAGGTTTTGATGTATATGGATATGATATTAATAGTGAATCAATGCGTAGAGCACAGGAAAAGATTGGTATAAAAACTACAACGTGTTTTAGAAATTTTGATATTTACATTATCTGCATTTCTACTCATAATCCAGCTGATATTGCTTCCCCACAAATTGACGGCTTACTTTCAGTCATAAATAAGATATCTATGGAAGCCAACAATGGATCTCTTGTCTCTATTGAAAGTACAATTCCGCTGGGTACATCACAAAAAGTATTTGAATTATTAGAGCATAGATTGCATGTTGTACATGCCCCCCATAGATGGTATTCACAAGATGAAGAAAAATATGGTGTTAACCAACTTCGTGTTATTGGAGGTGTAAACCCCTGTTGCTTAAAATTAGGTTCCGAGTTTTACACGGGACATTCTAAATGTCCTACTCACGTATTTCATGATGAGGAGATTGTGAACCATTATAATGCTCAAGAAGAGCCAAATAAAACTTTTAATGCTAGCACTGCAAATTTTATTGATAATAGCTCAATAGACAATAATAACCAAATGAATTCTCAAGCTTATAGCCAGAGTTTAGAAATTCCTATGCATACTGTTTCCACTATTGAAATAGCAGAACTAACTAAGATAATAGAGAATTCTCATAGATATTTACAAATAGCATTTGCTGAAGAGCTTTATTTATACTGTCAAGCTAATCATATTCTTTTTCCTGAGCTAAGAGATGCGTTAAATACTAAATGGAATGTAGAAATACTCGAGCCTAGAAGAGGAATTGGAGGACATTGTCTACCTAAAGATACAAAAATGTTTTTGAATTCCTCAAAATTCCGAAGTAAAATTCTTCAATCTGCTATGGAGGTTGATTATTTATATCGAGACTTTATGACTGTACGAGAAAGGAAATTAATTACCTCAGTAGCGAACCTAACAAATTAAAATCACTTCATTTTTTATCTTGTTTAATTCGTTCCCGTTTTTTATACAATTTGAAGATGAAGAATAGTACTAGCGATAAAATAATAATTAATGCGATAAGATGAAAGGCTTTCGAGGATTCCTGGGAAAATTTATCCCAAGCATTTCCTAAATAATAACCAATCATAGTTAAGGATAAACTCCACAAAAAGGATCCGAGAAAAGTAAATACTGTGAACTTTATAAAATTCATTCTAGATAACCCAGCAGGAATCGAGATCAATTCTCTTACTCCAGGAGCAAGGCGTCCTAATAATACAGCGACTTTTCCGTATTTCTCAAACCAGGCTTCAGCTTTCTCTAATTTAGACTCGTTTATTAAAATGTATTTACCCACCTTTAAGACTATTCTTCTTCCAACTTTTAAGGCAATCAAATAAATTATAATAGCACCTAGAGTCGAACCTAGTGAACCTACTAACCCAAACATGAATACATGCTCTATTCCTAAACTTTGACTGTAAACAATATAGCCTGCCAGAGGAAAAATTAGTTCACTTGGTATTATTGGGAAAAGTGTCTCTATCAAAGCCGCAGTGAAAATCCCCAAATAACCAAGATTATAAATTAAATTTGTAACAGAATTAATGATAGCATCTATAACAGAGCTAAAATTTATTGCTAGAATTAGTAAAAAGCTGTAAAGAACCAAATATAACTATAAATAAAAATAAATTGGCTTAATATAACTTGTGAAGAATTAAAAGGAAGGTAGATTAGTGATGTGTACTTTCCTCGTGAGAATGTTTTCTATTATTATTCCTAATCGTGATAACCCCTAAAGCTATAAAAGCAACTCCAAGAGCTAGAATCAAATAGTCAGCAGGCAAAATAATAGCCCAAACTTCATTCATAGTTGCTGCAAAAATAAAAATCAGAGCTAATAAGACTAAGGCTATACCAGCAATTGTTTCTGCATTAATCCTTTCCATCTCTCATCAAATATATATTCTACATTATAAATATTAATATTTTGAATCTAAATTGTTTAAATTAATAAGGATAAAATAGTTCATTATTTGAAATGAGGTATATAATTTTTATACTTTTAGTGATATCATATTTAACAAGCTATCTTAATATCTTTTGAAAGTATTTTCAAGTATGATATTTTATACGTTAAAATTTTCTTTATTTTATAAAACTAAACTTTTTGAGTTTCAAAGGAGGTTATAACTTGCCAAGAAAATTAGCAATATTTGTTTTTTGGTTTGTTGGTTTTGGAATTGGATTTGGAGGTTATTTATTGTTTCCAAATATTACTAATTGGTTTCATACAAATATGCCTCAATTTTTAGACGCTTCCATAATAGGTGCCTTAATCGCTGGAATTATAGGTTCGATACTTAGTACTATAACAATAATTACTTGGGCGAATCGAACATCATAAACTAATATTTAATCAAAAACATTTAAAGTGAGAATATCTATTTTAGAGTCTAGTTTTTCATTTATTAGTAATATATATTGAAATAAAAATATTTTCTGCCCCTAGGGCAAACATTTCTATTTTAGTGATTATTTTAATTACTATTAGTTTAATATGTTATATAAAAACTCTAGATTTGGAGATATTGGTATCTCTTAGTAGAGAACCAAAGTAGGAAATCAAATAATTAGTAATTCAGACTCTGATCGCTCTTAATCATCGTTATCTTGCTCTTTATTATCATTTTCGATATTCCGCGTAGTTATTTTGGAATTACTATCTTCTACAAATACTGAAGTAGTATATGTTACCTGTTCGTTATTATCATAAAAGGATCTTATTTCTAGAGTTTTTAACCCAACAGGAGAATTATTTGGAATACTAAATGTTGAAAAGTCTATTTGTTTAATTGGATATATCTCACTCTCATTTTCTGTATCATAATCTATTAAATAGGCCTTGGTGGTCAGAGGTTGTTTTTCATAAGATAGTGATATTTTTTCTCCATGTTTTAAAGTCAGAGTTGTATCTATATCACTCTGAGTCTCATATAATTTGGCAGATCCTATTTTTGTTACAATATTATGTTGCGATTCATTACCTTGTGACTCCTTAACCTTATTATTACTAAAGTTAATTTGAGAGTAGATAAATGGGTCCATTTCAACTTCTTTTTCAGCTGAACTGATCACTAGGGATGGTACTTCTTTCTCTGGATCTTTTACTATCTGAATATTATTATTATTATTTCCTATATTCGATATTTGTGAATATACATCAGTAGAAGGAAAATATAAAATCATAAACAAAAAAGGAATAATAAAGAATGGTGTATATACTATAATTATGTTATTTATTTTTTTAATTTTATAACCTGACGTGTCAGATGGAGAAGAGATCGAATTCTTCATTAAACACATTATATTTTATAAAGTTATAAATGTAATTATCCTCTAACATTTTATCAGATACTCTGTAAAAGTTGCTTTATACTATTTTTTTGATTTTGTCATAACATAATAGCTATGAAAAGTTATTATGACTGAAGCCAAAAGCATTTGAGTTGTAAAATATAAGTTCCACGGTGTTTCGCGCACTGGATAATTTATTTCTTCATTATTTGGATCAAAAATATTATTAAAAAGGTTAGTAGTAATAAGGGAATTCCATACTATGAAATTGTAAATTAATTCATAAATTGTTATTGTAGCAGCAATTATACTAATTATCTGAATAAAGGTTTTTATTCTAACACTGAGATTTCTAATTGTATCTTCAT
>JAICEO010000084.1 GCA_025924135.1 Nitrososphaeraceae archaeon
ATGATACCCAGAACGAAAGCACTTTCTCCAGTAATGTAACCAGCAGCAGGTGTAATTCCAGCAAGTCCAGAGATGGCACCGTTTATGACAGCTGCTACAGAAGGTTTTCCTGAACGTTTCCATGAGAGAAAGAGCCATACCAACGTACATGTTGAAGCACCTATTTGCGATGTCAAAAGAGCATTTCCTGCAACGCCATTAGCAGCTAATGCACTACCAGCATTAAATCCAAACCATCCCAACCAAAGCATTGTAGCTCCAATTACTGCTAATGGTAGATTGTGTGGTATCATTATCTGTGGTCCAAAATTCTTTCTCCTTCCAAGTACTAGTCCAGCAGCTAGAGATGCCATACCTGCACTAGTATGTATTACTATACCACCGGCAAAGTCCCATACTCCAAGCTGTGCTAACCATCCGCCTCCCCAGATCCAATGAGCTAATGGGAAGTAAACGAACAAGCTCCAGGCTATAGCGAATATGAAAAAAGAACTATATTTCAGCCTTTCCGCAAATGCACCAGAAATCAATAGAGGAGTAATAACAGCGAACATCATCTGATATGTTGCAAAAGTTACTCCAGGAAATGTAACATTTATTCCAAATCCTTCATGTATTCCTACCCCATTGTAAAATATATGATCTAATCCTCCTATTATCCCGCCTTGAGTAGGTCCAAAGACCAAAGTAAAACCAACAATAAACCACAGGGTGGATAGAATTGCCAACCCAGAAAATGTGTGCATTATTGCTGAAAGTCCATTCTTGAATCGGATTAAGCCAGCTTCAAAGAATCCCAAACCAGGTGTCATCAACATGACAAGTCCTGTTGCGACTATCATCCATGCAGTATCACCAGTATCTAACGCCATTCCTGTTGCTAAGTCACCACACAGTATTATAAAAAAGTTTGTCCTAGAGTAATAAAAAATTAATTTAATAATATTATTTAGTAATAATTATAAATCTTTTAATTTATTTATAAAATATTTTGTAATTCCCTTTTAAGTACATTTACCATGTTTTGTATATCCATTTCAGACACCCCTGGATGAACTGGTAATGATAAAACATGTTTGCTTGACCAATTAGTATTTTGTAAATCATTATTCATTGAAAATCTCTGATAAAAAGGAGTTTTATGGACAGGAGGGTCATAATAAACAGCAACTCCTATTCCATTTTCTATTAATTTTTTCTTGATATAATCTCGCAAATTTATATTATTGGAATTGTTAAATGCTAGTGTATAAAGATACCAATTAAATTTCTTTATTTGATCTTCTTCAGGAATTTTAATATTATATTTTGATATAATTGTTTCTAGTAAATTGGATAATAACAAAGAATTTCGTCTTCTAAGATCTAAAATTGTTTTTAATTTTTTCATTTGTATTTTAGCTATTGCAGCGCTTAATTCAGGAAGTCTATAGTTAAGTCCTAATCTTTGTGTATCATATCCTTCAACCATGCCATGATTTCTGATCATTTTTAATGTGTCTGCTAATTCATCATCATTTGTTACAATAGCTCCGCCTTCACCAGCTGTTAACACTTTGCTAGCATACATACTAAAACATCCCATTGTTCCAAAAGTCCCTGTTTGTTTATTTTTATAAGTTGATCCTAGTGATTGACAAGCATCTTCAATAATGTAAATAGAATGCTGATTTGCAATTTCATTTATTTCAGTTAGATCTGCGGGATGACCATAAAGATGAACAGGTATTATAGCTTTACTTTTTCTAGATATTTTTTTCTTTAAATCTTGAAGGTCAATGGTATAATCTTTAGTATTAATATCTACGAAAACAGGTTTGGCTCCAGATGCAACCACTGCATTGGCAGTTGCTACAAATGTAAAAGAGGGAAGTAATACTTCATCTTCAGTCTTGATATCTAGTGCAAGTAATGCTGCATGTAAAGCTGCTGTACCAGAATTAACGGAGACGACATGTTTAACATTTAAAAACTCTCGTAGAGATGATTCAAAGTCTTGAACTCTTTTACCGCCATCTCTTGCAGCACTAGTGAGAGCATTTTCATCAATAACTTTAATAATTTCTTGTTTCTCCTCATTATCTATCCAAGGTCTGTTAATAGGAATCATTTTTTTAACTATTTTATGTGATTAAGGATATTAAATAAGTGTTTTTGATAAAAATTAATCAATAAATTATTTACCATTGTTACGTATCGTTATACACATTAAAAATTTGCATTGGCAAAAAATTTAGACGGTAGATAAAATCTAATTAAACTTATAATATTTAAATATATCAATTAAAACTAAATTTTAGGAAAAATATTCTTTATAGAAAACAATTGTTTATTATACTGAATTCATTTAAAATATTTTCGGAATTTGGTTAACTTGGTGTCTTGGATACTAACTATTAATATTATTAAAATATAATAAGAGGTTATTTGACTTATCTTTGTGCAGATGTGGCAGAGTGGTCTTCTTTACAGAACACAATAATGCGTCGGCCTTGAGTAATCTTCAAGGTTAAAGCAAGCCGATTCGCCTTCGGGCGATCAGGAGTTCGAATCTCCTCATCTGCGCTTATGTTTTTAAAAAGATTATTGAATCAATTTAAGACTAGGTATAAAATTTTATTAGACTTTGATAATCAAACTCGCATTAATGGACAAAAGATTAGGAGTAGTAGTAGTAGTAGTAATGGCTATATTGGCCGTTATAAGTGCAATATTTACAATTTTTATATCTCCGTTAGATACTACTATTCCTATTCCAGAGCCCTCATTCTTGAGTAATACAACAAACCAGAATAAAGGTATAGAGATAATGGCAGAAAATCTCTCAACACCTTGGGCTATAGAGATTGCAAAAGATAATAGGATTTTTTTTACTGAACGCGAAGGAAAGATCAGGGTTATTGATCAAAAAGGAATTCTTCTTGATGAACCAGTAGCTTATATCAGAGTTGCACAAAATGGAGGTTCAGGATTATTAGGAATTGCTCTTCATCCTAACTTTACAGAAAATCATTTAATGTACATTTATCATAGCTATATGAAAGATAATAAACTTTATAATAAAGTTTTACTTTTAAAAGAAAAAGATAACAAAATTATTGAATCAAAGATAATAATTGATTCTATTCCGGGGTCACCATATAACAATGGAGGAAGAATAAAGTTTGGTCCTGATTATAAGTTATATATTGCCACTGGTGATGCTTCTGACCCCCTTTTAGCACAAAATCTTTCTTCACTTGCAGGTAAAATATTACGCATAAATCCGGATGGATCTATTCCCTCTGATAATCCATTTAAAGACTCATCTATCTATTCATATGGACATAGAAATGTTCAGGGAATTGCATGGCATCCCAATACAAAACAAATGTATTCATCAGAACATGGTCCATCAGGATTTGATGAAATTAATTTGATTATTTCAGGAAAGAACTATGGATGGCCAGACGAAGAATGTAGAGGATCAAATATATCTCAGAAAGCTATTATTTGTTTTAATCCTGCAGTGGCACCTTCTGGTATAACATTTGCTTCATCAAATAAACTCGGTTATCAAAATGATCTAATCTTAACAACTCTCAAAGGTTCTCATTTAAGACAAATAGACGTAGAATCAGGAGAACAAAATAATATATTAGTAGGCTATGGTCGACTGAGAGATGTTATTGAGTCTAGTGACGGTACACTCTATGTTCTGACTAGCAATACCGATGGAAGAGGAATTATCCAACATAACGATGATAAAATTTTAAAAATACTTAAACCATAAACTCTTGTGGACAAAATTAATAAGAAGGAAAATAACAAAAATATCAAAAAATTTTATGAGTTAGATCATCAGGAACGTTTGCAATATTTGAAAAAAGAAGCTCACATAACTGAGCAAGATTCAGAAATCTTGCAGGACTTTCCAAAAAATTTTGCTTTTCAGAAAATTAACAACATGATTGAAAATGCAATCGGATTTGTACCCATTCCATTAGGTATTGCTACTAATTTTGTTATAAACGGAAGAAAATATTTAATTCCAATGGCAATAGAAGAACCATCTGTTATCGCTGCTGCAAGTAAAGCTGCCAAAATTGCAAGTAGAAAAGGAGGATTTTTAGCTGAAGCAGATAATTCTATCATGATCGGACAAATCCAATTAGTTTCCCGAGATAAAAGGAATAATAAAGACAAATTTTCTAACAAGAAAGAAAGAGATAAAATTAAAAAAATAATATTGAATAATAAAGAAAAGTTATTGAAAATAGCAAATTCAAAAAGTAGATCAGTACATGCTATTGATTTACAATTAAGGGAAATGCCTGATGAAAGCAACAACAAAATGGGTTACATGATAATAATCGAATTAATTATAGATACAAGAGATGCAATGGGAGCAAATGTAATTAATACAATGTGTGAATTAGTTGGTTCAGAATTAGAAAAAATAACTAAATGTACAGTCATTTTAAAAATTCTTTCGAATTATTCAACAAAAAGAATGGCTAGATGTAAAGCTATTTTTCCAAAAGAATTGATTGGTGGCTCTACTGGTGTGAATAGAATTTTATATGCATATGCATTTGCATATTCTGACATATACAGAGCTGTTACACATAACAAAGGTTTGATGAATGGAATTGATGGAGTAGCTATGGCCACAGGGCAAGATGTTAGAGCTATAGAAGCAGCTGTACATGCATATGCTTCTAATGATGGAAAATATAGATCTTTGACTAAATGGTATAGATCAAAAGAAGGAAATTTAGTGGGAGAAATCGAGATTCCATTGGCTATAGGAATTGTAGGAGGAATAAGCTCAGTACATCCATATGTGAAAGTAGCTTTGAAAATATTAAATATTAAAAAAGCCAAAGAACTTGCTATAATAATGGTAGCGGTAGGTTTAGCTCAAAATTTTGCTGCAATTCGTGCTTTAGCGGATGAAGGAATCCAGAAAGGACATATGAGATTACATGCGCGAAATATAGCCATTACTGCAGGAGCAACCGATGAACAAATCAATATCGTTGCAAGCAGACTTGTCCAAGAAAATAATGTTACTGTAAATAAGGCCGAAGAAATTATCGAATTTATCAATAAAAATGAAAATTGATACAAAGTAGATATATATCTGATCAAACGAAAAATTTTTTGTTATAGTTATGGCTCATATAGTAAAATTTGTTGTACCTAAGGGAACCATTGAAGAAGCAACTTTAAAGATTCTTGAAGAAGCATGGCAAAAAATAAGCGGTAGAGCACGAACATATAGAATTAAGTTAAGTGATCCAGAAATAGAAGTTAAACTTCTCAGGCCCCAGGAAATTCCTACGTATGTACAAGAAGGATTATATGATGTTGGAATTACAGGGAGAGATTGGATTAGAGAAGCAAATGCAGATGTAAAAATATTACTTGATTTAGAATATGGTAAAGTTAAACAAGTAATAGCTATACCAGAAAGTTTTCAATTTAATAATTTGGATGAAATGATTATAGATCATGTAAGAAGAGAAAAACCACTTAGAATATCTGCAGAATACCTTACGACTACAGCTAATTATATAAAATCTAAAATTGCATACCAAAAATATTTTGGAAATAGCAATCCTATGATTATTACCCCTTGGCTTAGAGTTGGTGAAAATAAGAATGTTCAAATATTTCTCTCTTTTGGGGCTACAGAAGCTAAGCCACCAGAAGATGTAGATGCCATATGTGATATTACTGAAACTGGAACAACTTTAGCTCAGAACAATTTAAAAATTATAGATACCATTATGGAATCTACTTCTGTCCTAATTGCAAATAAAAATTCTCTTAAAGATAATAAAAAGAGAGAGAAGATAGCAGATATGATTGCATTATTAAGAGGGGTAGTAGAAGCACGTAAAAAACTGCATATTTTTGTTAATGTTAGAAAAGAAAATTTAGATCAATTACTTTCTACTTTACCAGCATTAAAGAGACCTACAGTTAGCAATTTAAGTGAAGAAGGATGGTATGGAGTGAATACCATAATTGATAAGAACGAATTTATAAAAATTGTTCCAATTATGAGAAAATTAGCACAGGGTTTAGTTGTATCAGAACCAAGACAAATATTACCATTAGAAGATATCAACATAGATAAAGAAGAAGAATAATTGATTCATAGAATAAATATTAAAAATGCTAAATTAGATGTAGAAAGTGTGCGTTCTAGAATATCGAGTAATTTTTCTGAAGATGCTATTAAAAAAACTAAGGAGATTATAGAAAACGTTCGAAATTTTGGCGATGATGCTATAAAGAAATACACTTCTGCATATGATAAAATAGAACTAGATTCATTACAAGTCAACAGGGAAGAAATAGAAGAAGCATACACTTGTATTTCTGATGAGCATATTAAAACTATTAACCTTATTAGAAATAGATTGATAAAAAATGAAAATATTCTTTTAGAACATCTTAAAAAAATATCATCGCTATATATACAAAATGAAAACATACAACGAATAATTCAACCTATTTCTAGCGTTGGTTGTTATGTTCCTGGTGGATCTGCACGATATCCTAGTACACTAATAATGTGTGTAACCCCAGCAAAATTAGCAGGAGTTAAAAGAATAGTAGCAATAACACCAACTAAGATAAATGGAAAAATAGATCCCCTTACGTTAGTTTCTGCTGATGTTTGTGGGGTTAATGAAATATACAAAATTGGAGGAGCACAAGGTATTGCAGGATTAGCGTTTGGAACTGATAGTATCAAAAGAGTGGACAAGATTGTAGGTCCAGGAGGAATGTTTGTAACAATTGCAAAATTATTGGTTTCAAATATAGTATCAATTGATATGTTAGCAGGCCCTACGGAATTAGTAATTTATGCAGATGATAAATCCAATGCTAAATATGTTGCTTTAGATTTGATTTCCCAATCAGAACACAGCAAAGATACGTTCTGTGGATTAGTAACTAATTCATCTAAATTTGCAAATAGAGTTGAAGATGAAATTAAGAATATTTTAGAAAATAAGATTTCACGTCAGGAAATAGTTACAAATAGTTTAAAAGAAAATGGATTTATCGCTATAACAGAAAATGAAGATTTAGCAATAGAATTTATTAATGAAATAGCTCCTGAACATTTACAGATTATGGCTAAGAATGAATTAAAAATGGTTAAAAAAATTACATCTGCAGGACTTACTTTAATTGGAGAAAATACTCCATCTGCAGCTAGTGACTATTGTTTAGGCTCAAATCATGTTCTTCCTACTATGGGATTTGGTAAATCAAGAACATCTTTATCAATATTAGATTTTGTCCGTATTTCAAATATAGTTAAAGCTTCAAAAAAGGAGATGGAGGAAATTGAGCCTTATGTCAAACTAATAACTGAAGAAGAAGGATTGGTTAATCATTATAAAGCCGTAAAAGAAAGAGTAATAGATCGTCCAAATCAAAAAATAGATGATGAGAAATAAAGTATGGATAAATGGTTTGAATCAAAATTAAGTCAATTAGGAAAACTAGATTATTACAAAAAACCAGAAAAATATAATAAAGGATTAAAACTAGATGCAAACGAAAATCTTGCTTTAAAAAAAGATTTTATCAAAAAAATAGCTATCAAAGCTGCAGAAAGAGAGGATTTAAGAGAATATCCATTACAACAAGTTGATGATTTTTATTTACAGCTTTCAAAATATACTAAAATAGATAAAAAATATTTAGCTATTGGAAATGGTTCTGATCAAATAATAGATTTAATCCTGTCAGTCTTTGGAAAAGAAAAAAGAGTAACTACCTTTACTCCTACATTTTCTTATTTTATTGATAGATGTTTATTATATTCCTTAAAAATAGACAAAATCCCTCTTTTACAAGATAATTCAATTGATAACAAAAAGTTTATTCAAAGTGCAAAAAAATCAGAAATAATATACATCTGTTCACCAAATAATCCTACAGGTAATCAATTTGATAAAGAATTATTAATAGAGTTAATTAAAATTTTTGATGATAAATTAATAATTATAGATGAAGCCTATGTAGAGTTTGCTAGTTATTCGTTTTGTTATGAAACAATAAAAAGTCAGAATATAATTCTATTAAGAACACTATCAAAAGCATTTGGATTAGCAGGAGCAAGACTGGGCTATTGTATTGCTAATGAAGATTTTGCACACACATTTAAAACTATTATACAGTATCCTTATGCAATAAATAATATTTCTTTGAATATAGGAAGTGAAATATTAAAGAATTCAAAATATATTGAGAAAACTATTAAAATAATAAAGAAAGAACGTAAAAGAATATTAAACTCGTTAAAAGAACTTAATAATAATGAAATAAAAGTTTTTCAAACTGAATCTAATTTCATTTTTTTTCAAATATCTGATATGAATAAATATGAAAATGTTTTAGCTCAATTAAAAAAAGACAATATAGCAGTTAAAACAATAGGAAGGATAAAGGATAGAAAAGGAGGTCATATTAGAGTAACTATCGGAACAAAAATGATGAATAATAAATTTTTAAGATCCTTAGATAAGGTAATATAATGTATCAAAAATTAAATAATAATAATTTTATTCTTAAAATGAGAAGATATTTCCATATTGACTATATTATTTTTGATATTGACGGAGTTTTAATTGATGTAAAAAATTCTTATAATGAGGCAATAAAAAATACAGTCCAATTTATAGTCAGAAATCTCATTAAAAGAGATTTGAAAAGTTTAGTTACAGATAAAATCATTTTGAAATTTAGACAGACTGGAGGTTTCAACAATGATGCTGATACAAGCTATGCAATTAGTTTAGCACTATTATCACATCAAGACCTTGAAAATGCTAATCTTGAAAAACTTCTAATTGAGGTAGCTGAACATGCTGATGAAACTGGCATAGAATCTGTTGAGAGATATCTTAAAAAATTAAGAGTTAATAAAATCTCTCCTTCTGATTATTTGATAAATATGGATAAAATTCGTAGTTATTTGAACTATCCTGGAAAAGTTAGAGACAGTATAGTTTCTACGGTATTTGACGAATTTTTTTATGGACAAGAATTATTTTTAGAAAGATATAGAATTAAATCAAAATATTATTTTGGCAAACCACTCATAGAAAATGATAGAATAATGATTACAGATAATACAATTAGAAAATTAAGAGAAAGATTTAACGATAAAATTGCAATGGTTTCAGGAAGAAGTAAGATTGCAGCAGCCTATGCCCTAGATAATAAATTTGAGTTGTTAAACGAGAAGAATAGCGTATTTCTAGAGGATGAGAACAGAAAATTCGCTAAACCAAATCCCTATGGATTAAACAAAATAATAAATAAAATTAACATAAGAAATGATATTCTCTATTGTGGAGACTCTGTTGAAGATCTAATAATGGCTAGAAGAGCAGAAGAAGAATTAAATCAAAAAAACCCTAACAAAACCAAAACTAATATTATTTTTTGTGGAATATATGGTTGTAGTAGTAATACAGATGAGTTAATTAATAAGTTTATGGAGAAAAAGGCAGATATAATAATTAAAAGTGTAAATGATTTACCATATGTATTAAATAAAGTATCATAAGGAATATTCTTAGTGAATTCGGAACCTCTTGATTTGGATAAATCTCATAAAAGAATATCAGTCAAAGATAGATGTACAAAAGAGACCGATGTAAGCGTGAGTGTTAATATTGATGGCTCTGGGAATGTGGAAATTAAAACTGGAATTCCATTTATAGATCATTTAATCTCAGCATTTGGAAAGCATAGTATGATAGATATTTATCTAGAAGCAAAATCAAATGATAGTATTTCTCATCATTTGATTGAAGATGTGGCTATAACTCTCTCTCAGACTCTAAATGATGCGTTATCAAATAGAACACAAATTAGAAGATATGGATATGCAATAATTCCAATGGATGAAGTAATGGCGATC
>JAICEO010000085.1 GCA_025924135.1 Nitrososphaeraceae archaeon
AAAAATATGAATATTATTAAGAAAACAAATGAAATAAGAGGATAATTATTCATATTATTAGATTATTGTAGAAAATTAATTGTCTCATATTTAAAAAAAGAAAAAATGATTTGGAGTTTTTATTTTCAGTTCTTTTTTTTACCTAGTACATCTGCTTCAATATCTTTGGTTATAGTCATAATTGTTGTCATATGACATTTCAGATGGGTATTCATATTCATTTCCATAGCCATTTCCATATCTTTCATCATCATCATCATCATGATTTTCATAATCGGGGCTGGGGTAGTCTGGTTTAAAATCTTTTTCTCCAAAGATTATAGTTCTTTCAGCTTGTGTTTCTACTGGGATAACACAAACGACAAAGTTATTTGGTGGACCAACTGCTTCTAATAGAAATGATGCTACAAACTGTATGTCATTACCAGGGGTGATCTCAATTTCTGTACTGTTAACTTGTGCGGATGCTGAGGGAGGTAAATCTTTTACTATTAATGTCTTTCCTTTGACAAATACCTGTCCAATTTCTTCTTCACTAAGAGCTGCTATAGAAATATTCGAGCCACAAGCAGGATTACTTCCTAATACTGCATAATGATTATGGAGGATTGGATTATCTGGATCGTCTTCTTGTGCATCACTATCTAAAAGACCGGCATGTGAAGTAGTTGCAATAACATTTAATTCTGTACCGTTACCTGTTTGTGATGGTACCTCAGTAATAACTCCAAAACCAAAAGGTTCTACAGCCACATCGTCAGGAATAAATCCTTCTGTTTTATATGTGATGTCTGTTATAACAGAGCCATCATCCTTTACAATTACTTTTTTTAAATCCAAAAAATCCCCGTTATCATCATCAGGATGTGGACCATTGTAGTCAGAATATGGATCAAAAGCAGATGCAGCTAATGGTGAAAAAGTCATTCCAACTGCAAATAGAGCTATCATTGCAAACATTGTGGTTGTTGTTGTTGTTGTTGTTGTTTTTGTTGTTGTTGTATTTGACACGTGTACTACATTTTAAATTTAGTTTTTATATGTGATGTAATATCGTATACAATTTTTATTCTATTATATCATAATATAAAATAAATAGTAGTATTGAAAATGATAAATAACAAGAATTATTTAATTACATTTAGTAATATAAAAAAAATATTATAGAATAATAATAATTATCTTATGAAACTCTACTCTAGTGAATGTTTGACTTGGAAAATATAATACCTATCTAAAAAGAATTTACCTCCGTTGAGGTATTTTCTTATGGAGGAATAATTAGATACAAAATTTAAAATAACCTAAAAGGGAGAAAAAAGATAAATATTCCTGAAAAAATGGAAACGACGGGAGATGCTAGTAATAATAAGTTATAATTATAGGAACTTTTTCTGACAGGTATAGAGAGATAGACAAGAATAATTAAACATTACGATAGAACCTATTTTTTGAATTTATAAAATTACAAGTTTGATCTACCTTATTTAATTATTCTGACTAGTATATTGATAATCAGTGCTAGGAATCGTAGAAGCGTTTAATTCAGATGGGTTATTTGAATAACGAGTTTTTCCACGATTAATATAATCACAACTCTAATATAGAAATTATGAGTTTATTAAAATAAAAAAGGATATGTTAATATGAAAAAATCAATTGATATTGATGAAATTATTTGGAAAAAGGCAAATATTGAAGCAGATAAACGTGGTGTATCTATAGATGATCTAGTGAAACAAGCATTGGAAGTATTCCTTGGTATGGATACCAAAAAGATATGAGTGAGTGAATAATAAACAAATGCTAAAGCCTTCATATTCTGTAAGGGAGATTTAATAACATAATTATTGTTAAATAACGATATAAAAATAACAAAAAGGTTAGGTGTAAAAGTAAATAAATCAACTAGCGGTAATACAATGTTAAGAAATGACATCTGAAAATAAGCAACAACATCATCTAGATATTGTAAGAATAACAGATGATGAGCAAAATGTCATTGAAGGTAATCTAACTGTTCCTAACACTATTGATATACCTGTTAAAGGAATTGTGATATTTGCTCATGGAAGTGGAAGCAGTCGCCATAGCCCACGAAATAAATATGTTGCCAAAGTATTCAATGATGCTGGTATTGCTACTTTGCTAATTGACCTTCTTACATCGAAAGAGGAAGCAGTAGATGATATTACTCGAGAGCATAGATTCAACATTCAATTACTTGCTAAACGGCTTCTTGCTGCAACTGATTGGGTATCACAAAATGATAAATTCAAAGCTCTAAAGATTGGATATTTTGGAGCTAGTACAGGAGCTGCAGCTGCTTTGGTTGCAGCAGCTGAAAGGGCTACTTTAGTCTATGCTATTGTATCACGTGGTGGTAGACCTGATTTGGCCGGTTCGGAAATTCTAAATCGGACTGAATCTCCTACACTTTTGATTGTAGGAGAAAAAGATAAACAAGTAATAGAGCTAAATGAAAGTGTATTGCAGCAACTTACCAAGATAGAAAAAAAGAAAAAAATTGTAATTATTCCTAAAGCTACCCATCTATTTGAAGAGCCAGGCACATTAGAAGAGGTAGCAAAAGTTGCTAGTGGGTGGTTTCAATGCTTCTTTTTAGAGGACAAAAAATAAGAATAAACAGAAACTATTGTGTAAATATGATTACAACTTATTATACAGAAAAATTATGCTATATTTAATTTAATAGTGGAGAGATATGATGACATATCTAGGAAGTATATTTAAATTGTCGAAAGTTTAAATAAATAGGTCATCTTACAGAATTTTATAATATTTGGCCACAATTTTACAGGAAAATGAGGGATTTACATTTGTACCTGATTCATCAGATTTTTTCCACTATCAATATCTCTACTAGTACAATTGTATGACTAACAAATTATATAATATTTGCAATGGACTCATTAACTGACAAAAATAGATCTACTGTCAATATTCCTTAGTTTGAGATGCTGATAATTAAATTTTTTAATTTAAGTATTAAATAGAATATTGTAATTTATATATCAATGTATAAGTCAGCTATTGCAATAGTATTTGTATTTTTTATTATCTTGGTAAGTTCTTTAATTTTTCCGTTAAACAATATTATTTTATTTGCAGAAGGTCAACAACAACAAAAATCATCTATACCTGGGAGTTCAAAGAATGTAACCGAGCTTATCAAATCAAACGGTAAAAATTCTTCAATTACATTAGAAAATAAAACGGTTAACTATTTTGAGAATACTAATGGTTATCTTGTTTATCCAATTTCTACAACAACATCATCGTCAATTAAAAGTAATTTCTCTGCAAATAATAACAATACTCTTCCAGCAGTGGTAATGATCCATGAATGGTGGGGACTTAACGATAATATAAAAAATATGGCTGAAACTTTAGCAAAAGAAGGATATGTTGTTTTAGCAGTAGATTTGTATAATGGTAAGGTGGCTAATACCGCAGAATCATCTCAGAATCTAGTTAGTAAAGTAAGAGAAAATCCTTCCGAATCAATAAAGAATCTTCAACATGCTGTAAGGTATCTAGCATCTTTAGAAAATGTTGATTCCTCAAAAATTGCTTCCCTTGGTTGGTGTTTTGGTGGTGGACAATCTCTTCAACTAGCATTAAACTCAGAACCAGAATCTCCTTTAGCGGCAACAATAATATATTATGGTAATTTGGTATCTAATCAAGAATCAATTTCAAAGATAAAGTGGCCAGTATTAGGAATATTTGGAGATCAAGATCAATCAATTTCAGTACAATCTGTAAAACAATTTGAAGATGCATTAAATAAAAATGGAATAACAAATGAAATTTACATCTACAAAGGAGTAGGACATGCATTTGCCAACCCTTCTGGCGATAATTATGCACCACAAGAGACTCAAGATGCTTGGCAAAAAACAGTTTCTTTTCTGAACAAATATTTGAAGTAACTTAGGAATATTCTTTATTTCTTTTCACTAGAAATAGATCTAGAAGAGGTAAAGATGATGTTTATATATTGTAACTTTAAATAGATACAATGAGATGTTTTTGATTACTGGAGAAGGTATTGTTGTAACTGATGGATGCACTTCCAAGTATTGGTGATAAATATTTAAGGCTATATCAGAAGTCACTAATGAAACCATAATACTTCTAATAAGTAGTCATGTATATTAGGAACATATTGGAGCTTTACAACTATCTTTCAGCAGCCTGAGACAGAAATATTTACACAAAAAGAGACTGCAAATATTTTCAATATAGAAATGATCCTTAGCTACCCATTTCATGTGAAAATACTTTTGAAAATGAAACATGGATGAGTAAATTATTCCATTGCGTACTATTGTTCGTAATGAATACATTCTATAGCTAAAAGATTATTCATGTTACCACTAATACAAATGTTAATTGTTTATGACATTATGTGATATTTTATAATATAAATACTGTTTAAAATAATATAATAAAATCTTATCAATGAATTAGTAACTTGATCTACTGACAAAAGGTTTTCAACATTTTTAAAGTATTAACAAATTATAATAGTTAAATATGTATAAGCTTCTCAGATGGGGATTAGCAATATCTTCGGATCTTAAATAGGGAGATGTGAAACAAATTTGAAAAAAATTTTGGTTCCTATTGAGAGATTTAAGAATTTTTAAATTACATGGATTAAATATGTTATTTTGAATAGGAAAGATATTAAACTCTAATAAAGATGTATTAAATCCAGTTAAAAATAATCTCATCTTAAAAAATTTAAGTTTATTATTCTTCTTTCAATGATTTGTTTCCAGTGAACTATTTTCTGTTTTCCAGACGTAATAGCCTTGCTGAGGATGTTTAGAAACACCCCAAAAATCATAATTTTCTCCCATACGATCCCCTGCCTTATTAAGTTGTATTTTTCCTGACATACCTTTATTAAAAGATTCAGCTGTTTCGAATACAATGTCTTTGAAAGATTTCTTATTACTACTTTTATCGTTCAAAAAATGGCTACTATTGGTACTATTTGTATCCAAACTTAAAGAAGAAATCCAGAAAGAATCATAAGCTATTGCAGGATAAGTTATAGATCCTCCACCATCGTGTAACTTTTGTTCTAGTAATTCAATTAATTCATGAATTGTAGGAGATTTTGTATCTATCGAATATAAAGGATTTGAAAAATTGGTTTTAATTGCAAATAGTGCTGAATCTATATTCTTTGTAATGTGATGATTCTGAGCTATACTATCGCTACCATACCACCTTACGTTGGCAAGGGAATGATACATAGAGGATTGAATTAAGATAGGTGTTATTTCATCATAAGATATTATAAAAACTCCTACAGAATTAGCACCATATTTTTTTATTGCCTCATCTACAATACTGTCTAATCTTTGCAGATCCTTATTCCACATGATGAAATTAATTCTATGTAAGCTTGTAGCAAATTTTCCTGTATGCGGTTTATAGTTTATTCCCTCTTCCATTTTTCCTCCTAATTTTTCAAAATGATTTTTGGTAGATTTGTAAAGTTCATTTCCATAGATATCGCCTCTCCACATCGGTACGACTACTTTGATTCCCTCATCAGTCATTCGGTCTGCAATAACCTTTCCTTGATAAATGTCATCCGGTACCAATCTGAAAAGGTTATCTCCTTCTAAAGAAAGTAACGGAGAAGTACTAGAATAGCTGATAAGTATGATGTTATTAGTATCTGCATATTCTTTTGCAGATGAAACTGCAGTACTTGTTGCGGGGCCTACAATAATTTTGGCTCCTAATGAATGTAATTGTTTTATTGCTTCAAGTGAATCTTCTGCACTTGATTTAGAGTTTGCCATAACAAGATTGAACCTTGATGAAGAATTCATTTTTTCAAAATATTTGTTTACATCATCCTCGGCTTTTTCCAGAGCCAATTTTGTTGATTTTCCAATTGATGAAAAAGAACCAGTAAATGGAATAATGGCTCCCACTACAAATTCTTTATGGAAATTCTGCTGTCCATCAGCAGCATCAATAGAAGTTAGTATTGATTTTGCAGTGATTGAATTCTTCTTAATTAACAATGAGTATTTTCCGCCACCATTTTCAAACCCATTGCTAATATAAACAGAAGAAAACAAAACAAGAGAAATAATCGTTATCGAAGAAAAAATGATTTTATTAGACGGTTTTCTCTTTTTTATTCTAACAACAATTTTATAGACAAGGTCTTTTGATTTCCATTTAATAGAATATCGTAAATACCACATAAGACCACCGGCGATTAGTAAATAATGAGCAGAGAGTAACAACGTAGAAATCCAAAGTTGTTCTACGAATGTTGTGAGAACTATGATAGCAAACCAACTATCTCCTACTACAATTGCTAAGAAACCTACTAGCTCACATACCCATGGGATTAGATGATGTTTCTCCTTTTTAATACCAAGAAGAATTGTTATGGCAAGAATAGTTAAAATTGAATTTAAAGTTGGATAAGCAATAGTGACAATAAAGAGCATCATACCCCTATAGTTGGATGTTTGAGCTAGATCCAAAGTTAGATTCAAAATATATGCTAGGAATAATCCAGTCAATACTATCATCAAATACATAATTTTTTTATCTATGATGTAACGGAGTTTTTTTCTTATTATCAATAATCTGTAAATCAAAAAGACATATGCAGACAACAAGAAAAAATCTGCCAGAGATGGTACAGGAGATACAATATCCAATACTACTTCATAATATGCCCATATGATATTTGCAATAAACCAAAATACAAGTCCTATTGTTAAAAGGATATTTTCTTTATTTTCTTCAATACTCTCTCTATTTTTTAAAAAAATATATGATGCTAGGCCTGCAGCAACGAGAGAATTTATAATCAGAACCCAGTTAGAATATATTATTTTACTGTCAGGATCTGCAAGAATTATAATTAAATTTCCTATAGCTATAGTAAAAATGACACATAGAAAAAAATACAGCGATATCAATTCTCTCTTTTTTTAAATATACTCTACCTTCTATTATAAAATCCTTTTTTATTAAAAGACATACAATTAATTTATTTTAAGAAAATAGTTAGTTAATTTGTTAAGCTCTATTACAGACTATATTAAGTTATGTAATTAGATTTAACTACTATTTTCTATTCTCATGTGTCATTATTACAATACTCAGAAATAAGAAACATCTCCACTCATAGTTAGATAATCATTGCATTTGTACTTTCTTGACCAATACAAAATATCTTATGTATATGATAAAATAGAGCCATAATGTTTTGCAATCCGATCGACCACCTGGCTTCAGGAACCCCCACTAGTAATGTGATATATATTTTGCTGGATGAATAACCAAATAATTTTTTTTAAAGCTTATGCTGTGGAAAATTGTTCTACTATTTTTTAACTCTCGCAGTGGGATGCGGGATGCCAAACAAATTTGATATAATTTTTGTTCTTTATGGTAATTGCTTTATGAATTTAAATTTTTTTCATTTAATTAATTTAATTACTAAGAATAATGTCAGAATTTATAATTTTACAAAAAATTTAATTATGATATACTTAAAGAAGATAAAATTAACACTTTACGAGTCTAAAAACTTATTTCCATATTTTAGATACTTTATTAGAAATAGAGATAATGAAAAAAAAGGAAAAAATAAATTAAAATTGATAAATTATATCGATTATATAACTATTTGTTATAATAATTAAAAAAAAATAAAAATTTAACATAAAAAATATAAATAAAAAAAATAAAGTGAAAAGAATCGAATCCAATAATAATATTATAGCATATTAAATTAATAGATGTTCCCAGTAAAAAGATTAGAAACAATGCAGGAGGAACTCCATCGTTATTATTTACAAGTTATTACATATCAAAAGGAAGATCCAAAGTACCAAGATATTGCAACTAAATTTTCAAAGAATCTGTCAGAATTAGATAGTATTATTAAAGACATAAGAATATACAATTATAATAACAAAAAAAATCCATTAATTCATATAATAAATAAATAGTCTTCTCAATACTATCTCTGTTTTTTTAATATTCCTTTTTGATTACTTATGTTTACTACCTAACTATTTACATTATCAAGATGACTATATGACAGTAATAACCAGTTTTTTATATAAATAATCTAAATTTTCTAATTGATCTTTTTAAAGAATGTTATATGTTTCATTCATCTTATATATGACAAGGATACACAATATCGAAGGTATAATAAAAGAAGAGAAATTTATTGGCATACTTGGATGTATGTCTTTCAATTTTTTTACCATTCTTTATTCTGAAACTTTTCACATTAGTCACAAATAAAATTGAAATTTCGATGAGCTAAATTCGTATATTTGGATTAAGTAGTATATAATATATTACACAATAAAAGTTAAACCATATAGAATGTCATAGCCAAAAAAAGGAAAATAATTTTATGAGCATTAATGGGATTGCATTATTATATGTTGTTGTAATAATCTCTAATTACTTAATTCACTCCGAAATTTGTGTTATTTTTTACTTGTTATACTTGTCAAATTTAAGAAAATAAAAAAATATATTAAATTTAGTCATTAGATGGTTCAATTAAACCTATCTTTAATAAATTGTTTATTATACCATTTATTATAGGAAGATTCTGTATCTCTGGTAAAGCTGCATTGAGGATATTTCTTATCTGTTCCTCGTTAGCTATTCTTGCATCACTATTTTCTGATTCAACTAAGTTAATAAGAATACATAGTCCATCTACATTTTTTACCTTTGTCAGGGGCTCATCACCTATTGCTATGGGATTTTGCGATAAATATCCATTGAGATCGGATACTACATCTTGAGGCAATGGTCCTCCTTTATTTTCTGACAAAAAAGAATCTCCACAGCTTTTCTGTATGGTGTATGTATGGTCAGTATTCAATTTTTCATAAGATTTAACATCATTTTCGTCATAGTTTTCGATTATCTTTTGTGCATTTGTGGTTAAAGGGGAGAAAAGTGATAATAAAATAAGGAAACTTATTGCCCCGAAGACAGAAGCGAAAACAATAGAAATGTTCAAGCTATTCAATATATACTCAGCTTAAACTTTAATATATTTAGGTTCTGACAGATTCTTAAATATATTTTTAATATGATTATATATATTCAATTTTTTAAATATATCAATTAAGTATGCTTATTCTTTTTAATTTTGATATATATGAAAATTTTATAAAAACTATTATAAACAGTAATAGAAAAACTCACTCTAAGTTTGTAAGGTTAATTTTTTGTGTTGATTTTATATAACTTATTTAATAATCCTTTTCTTATATTAAATAATATGACGAGGTTTCATAATATACTACGCTTAGGTATTTAAAATATTTTGAATTTGATAATTAAAGCATATGAATGTGTGTACAAATCATCTATCATTTCTTACATTTAATTCTATAATTTATACTAAGGGCCAGCAATCTACTATGTTGCCTTTTCTTATATTCTATCGTATTAACAGGTTTAGGAAATTTTTGAGATTGTTTTTCCTTACCTTTCATTATAATAATATGAAAGCTTCTAAAAATAGGCATTGGGATCTGACTGTAATTTAGACACAAATGAAAACATAAGTGAATAATACACAATGAGAAATAAACTCCTTAATAAGAATTTTATAACTTCTCTATCTTGTTTTTTCATTTTTACTTTGCTTTTTATTATGATCGTTACTATTATTACATATGAAAATTACGCTTTTGCAGCTACTTATAATTATGCACCATTTTTTAATGCAACTGGTTCAAATAAACTAGATATTCCTAATGCTCAGAATCTTAGACTCTCATCATTTACTGTTGCTACTTGGTTCAAAACAACAGCCAACTTCCCTG
>JAICEO010000086.1 GCA_025924135.1 Nitrososphaeraceae archaeon
TCATCTTAATCTCTGTTAAAATTAGCATCAGCTAATCTAGCAAAAATTTATACTAAAATAAAAGATGATATGAAAGAATCAACTATAATCAGACACGATACGAGTCTAGGAAAAGCTTTCAGTAACGATTATACCGCCTATGTTAGTTTAGGATGGATTATAGCTACTAATTTTGGTACACAAATTGTAGAGCATAATGGTGAAACAGCTAATGGTTACAATTCTTTTATAGCATTAAATCCCTCGAAAGAGAGAGGAATTGTTATAATAGCTAGTGCTAGTAGTATAGATATAGATGTTGCAAATATTGTCTTTGGTCCTCGTGATGATCTTTCAAGGCTTATTTGGAACTTATTAACTTAACTTAGTAGGAAATACAGCTATTCTTGCGAGATCTAAGATTTCAGAAATAATTAATTATTTTTATCCAATGCTACAAATAAAATTAAAAAAAAATTTGGGAACATTTCTAATCAAGATTCAATATTCCTATAACCTCATGAGCCAATATTCAAAAATATCATTTCTAAATATTTAGAAGTAATTTATAGATAAGTTTCTAATAATAAAAGCTAAATACTACGTAGTTCATATGCAATAGTAGACTCATATTTTAGAACCGCTATCGGTATTACTCACTCCCGACGGAACAGTAGTTTTCTCTGGACCATATTTGATAGTGATAAAAATTAAGTTGTCTTTTGAAACAAGTTTATCTGTTCATCTTTTCTCATTATTATCCATAATTTACTAAATTTGACAGTTTTGTAGGAGAAAAGACATTCTATTCATAGAGAGACATTAAAAATAGAAAAATTTATTGAAGTTATTTTTATATTTGTACTATAAAATTATAAATATTGAACAATGTATTTGTTAAATTTTCTATTTCAATAGATAAAGAATATGTTACTAAATCTCAACAAGATTAAAAAAGTTATAATAAAACTAAATTAATTAACTATTATGGTATATTTTAAAAACTACAATTTTCTGGTTCAATTTTCAATAATATTTCTTATTAATTATTAATAGAGAAAAATGTAAATGAAGGTTAGGTAATATATATAATGACCTCTAAAACAAATATAGTATTATTATCTACTACGATTATATCTGTTTTTTCTATTAATATGCTAGTATCAATGTCTAACGCTATAGCAGCAGAAAATTCATGTGTGTCATATAATTCAAAAGAGAATGAAATATCAATCTCCTGTAAATATGCAAATTTTATAGATATAGAAGATGAGTTGCAAAACCAAACTATATTGTATCGAGAATCTACTAATACTACTAATAGTTTCAATGAAAAAAATTGGATATTAAATGCTGGTATTAGAGTCGAAAAAAATGCAACTCTCAATATTGATTCTGATGATGTAACATGGCTTAAGATAATTCCATCTAAAAATACTTCCAATGCAATTGAAGTAGATGGAAGTTTGAAAGTAGACTCTGTTAAAATAACATCATGGAATCCAGAAACAGATGACTATGTAAAATTTCCAAAAGATGCAAAATATGAAGATGCGGTTTCTGCAGAAGAGATTTATACATCAGTTCTTAGACCATATATCAAGATAAATACAGATGCAACAGGTCCAACAATAATTCAAAATTCTGAGCTTGCATATTTAGGTGATTGCTCACTAAAAATTGATAATGGTTGTAGTGGGGCTACCGGTGGAGTTACATTCAATGGTGGAAAATATAGTATATTAAAAAATAATGATATACATCATATCTTTAAGGGATTCTATTCAAAAGGTATGGGATACATGTTGATTGAAGGAAATCGTGTTTATGAAAATGAAATCTATGGAATTGACCCACATACTGGAACCCATGATATGATAATCAAAGACAACATAGTTTACAATAATGGGCATATAGGAATTATTTGTTCTCTAGACTGTTATAATATAATAATTGAAGGCAATGAAGTATACAATCATCCAAGTACAGGCATAATGTTTAGCAGAAATATGTATGATTCTATTGCTAGAAATAACTATGTACATGATGAAAAAAAATGCATTTTTGTGTCTAATTCACATAATAATGAAATTTATAATAATACGCTATCAAATTGTGACACAGGAATATTAGTCCATAACTTTGCTACAGAAAACAAGGTATACAATAATAATATAATAAAACCAGAAAAAGGTATTAATGTAAAAACGGGTGCGTCTAGCAATCAATTTTATTCCAACAATATTGTTGATGCAGAAGAAATTCCAATCTCCATAAAAAAGAGTGATAAGACAAATAATAACATATTTGAAAAAAATAGTATCATTGAAGGAGCAGCATTTGTAGATTAGATGTTAATTCTACCTAGAAACTAGGGTAGATGTAGAAAATGGTGGAAAAGGGCCATACAAAAAAGTACATGAATTGATAGATAATGGTAATTGGGGAGCTGCTATGAAAAAATGTGGTGCTGAGACAAATGGTCAAGCAATTACATGGGGTTCACCAATTGTAATTCTTAAAGCAAATGATTTTAAATTTGATATATATGATATTGAAATAAGAGAAGTAATTCCTCCTTCTTTTATATCTAGATGATAATTTTACAAATATTTTAAAAATGAGTTCTAATCGTAATCTTTAATTATTTGTTTTTTGTTTAATATTTTGAGTCCATTTTTAGAATCAATATCACAGTGGAGGCCTCCGCGCCCGAATTCAAAATAGTAATCCTAGTTTCTATAATTATTTCTTATAGACAAATGGTAATTACAATCATTCCTTGAAAAGTTACTATTGTAGTATATATAATGTAATAAAATTTCATTTTTCATAATATTTTAGTTGATTGTTCTCTTAATTCTGATAGATTCGATAAGTTCTCCAATAAGCTAGATAATTGAAGAACAATATTATTATTTGCAGTGTAAGTAGCCAAGAGATCATTAGGACTCATATATTTTTTCAAATCTATAAAAAGCAAATGTTGGTGATCTATTATAAAAATAATCATATCAGATCCTAATTTTTTATCTATCTTTACATATTGTATGTCCAAGGTAGCAGGTTTTCTAGATAACAAAAGTTTTAGGTTAAATATATTATCAAATAAAATTCGTATTTTAAGATTATTAATAATCTTTGAATCTGTCAGTAATAAATTTAAGTTTGGGATTAAATTATGATCATATTTTTTTTGAATGAATATTAATGACGAAATTTCGTTTTTTGCATTGGTTATCAAACTATTTAATGTATCTTTTATATTTTCTTTATCTATATATGAATAACAATCATTTCCTATTATTTCAGCTTTATCCTGTTTTTCCCATAAAAATTGAAATCGTTTTTTATTTACTAGGATACTTTGGTCTATTTTTTTATTTAATATCTGTATTAACCTATCATACCAAAATAATGCTCCAGCAAGAAGAATATAAGAAAGATTATATAATAAGTCCCAAATCCATGCATGCTCTATAATAATATTTATTCCTGAATTAAAAGTGAAAATATATCCTACATCTGCAAATGTATTAACTATTACAGACAAGGATATCAAGGCTCTATGAATATATAATAATTTTTCATGGCGTAGGTTCCATAACAAAACAAGTGCTGGTATTAATATTATCGTATCTGCTATGTGATATAATATAGCAATTAATATTAAATTGATATCATTTGAATATGTTATTGCACTTGACTGAACTAAAAAAAGAATTAGTAGTACTGAAAAAATGGTAATTATAAATACTGAACTTTCACTAAATTTATTCTTTTTATTCCAATAGTAAAAAGATGAATACAAATGATAAGCCATAAAAACATATCCTAATAACCATAAACTATCGGCATAAGAAGGATATGGTACCTCAATTCTTGATATACTTTGATAATATGTATATACAATTTCGGCTGAAAACCAAAGTAATATTGCAATAAATAGCGATACATATATTTTTCCTTCGCTTTTACGTTTTCTCTCTCTTATTATGAGAGTGAGTGAAAATATGAATGCTAATCCTGCACTAATATCGATTACCCAATTACTAAACATAAACCGTATTTCTTGATTATAGGTAGAAGTTAAAAGATAAACTAGGATTGATGAAATAATTGAGGATATAATTAGTGCTAATAACAATAATTTTATATCATTATTGGAAAACTGCACGATATCTGATAGCTTACTCAATATAATGACAATTAACCTCTAAAATCAATATAAATAAGTTAATAATATATCTTATTTATTAATTAAATAATTTTATACTTCACAAATTTTTTAACCTTGCTCCAGGCAATTATTAAACAAGAAGGAGAAATACTTAAAATCAAGTTTAAGGAATACAAGTAATTTTTTACTAACATAAGAAATTCAATTAGCTTTGAATCCTCTTTTATTTCAAATTTGATTCACATCACACTAACCAGGCATGGTATAGACTGTTACCATCTACAAAACAAGATTTTGAACTGAAAAAAATGAAATAGAATAATTGAATAATGAAATATTTCCACAATTAGATCTGCATCTTTAAAAAATTGAAGAACATTTAAATGGAATCGAAAGTCTTTTTGGTAAATTCATTTTTAATTTTATTTTTTAGTTGGACTAGTATTGTAAACAATAGTGAAACCTCTGAGCCTCATATCTAAACATCATGCACTATCTATCAAATTATTCAAGTCTGCAGGAATAGGCATTATTGTAGGAATACCATATTCTTTTCTAAATTCTTTATTTAATTCCTCGATATTTTTTATCTTTGTATGCTGTACTTTGAATTCTCTATACACCTTAAGAAATTCTTTTAGACTGCCAAACCTATCAATACTAGATTTAAGAAAAGCAAGTTCATCCTTAGTATATCTGCGACCATTAGCATCTTTCACCTCATTAATTTCTAATTGATCAGTGTTACTGTCATAATCAATTATAAGACCAAATCTAAAACAAGCAAAAACATGAAATCTTTTATCATTTTTTAGAATATGCATATATCTTGGTCTGTCTTGTCCAGTCCACTCTATTCCCTCTTTCTTTTTAACATATTCTATTGCAGCATTTATTCCCATATCAAAATAATGATCTCTAACTCTTTTACTCATTTTTTATTATATTGGAATGATATACAAATAATGAATATGAATATTACTAAGTTTATACTCTACTTTGATAGCCCAGAATCATGCATCTTCATTTCTTGCAGCTTAAAAAGTAATAGAAGTTTAAGAAATACGGATGAAGATTAGTATTAAGATTACCGGAATTAGAACCAAACACTTTATCTAATAACTTCCATTCTTTTTTGTAAAAATTCTAAACGTAGATTGTGACTGTTTCGAGATTTATTCAACAAAGAAAAGTATAGTCATAACATCATACTTTATTAGATACATTATCTAATATTTGTTATAAACTTGGGCCAAAAATAAGGTTCAAAAACACTTCACAAACCTCAAAGCTTGATGAATTTGTTAATTTAATTAATTAAGATTACAGGCGCTGGTGAGTAATTGTATTAATCGATTTTCGAAATTGAAATTGATCTAATATATTGTTTTTAATATTATTACTATCTAAAGTATCATCATTTCCATTAGAATATTGTTTATGTTGAAGATGTTGAAGAATATTTCACTTTCATAACTGCAGAAGGATATTTGGAACTTCAAAAGTGGATGCAGTATAGACAAGTTAGTGGGGGGTAGATATTCATGGAAATAGTTAGGTAATGAGGCGATTATGGGATACAAAAAAGGTATTGCAATTTTGACGGTGATTAGAGACAACACATTAAAAGATATTTGTAGAATTTATACCTATTATTAATAGTGCCTAACTTAGGTCTTAAATCTGTTTAACCTATATAAACAATATTTCATGTTCTTATACATGACAAAAATTCAATACGAATTAGATATAAATACACCAGTAGAACAAGTCTTCGAATATTATACCAATCCAGATAACATTCAAAAAGCATGGCCACAAGATATTGTAAAAGAATCCGAATCATTATCTGGTTCCAAGAATGAAGAAGGTTCAGAGATGAAAGTTAAAGGAGAATTTATGGGAAGAGAAGATGAAATGATTTTAGAAGTTTCTGATAAAGAACAGAATAAAAGATTAGTAACAGAACAGAAAAACGGTCCATTCAAATCTTGGATAAGCACACAAGAATTCAATCAAAGTAATGGGCAAAGTACTCATATAAGACACATTATCGAATATGAATTACCAACTACGGGAAAAATTGCTAACTTGCTTACAGGAGACCAAGCAAAAAACAAAATACAACAAAGTTTGCAGCAAGCTGCTCAAACAGTAAAGCAAAAACTGGAATCTCATTCTGCCTAGCTACATAGAAACTCACTAATTTTTTTAGTAAATATTCTTAAACCAATAGTTTAGAATTTTTTCTGCTCATCATGATATATTATCATAAAAAAAAGGTATAAATTTAACTTTTAGTTTTCTTATTTTTCCTTTATGTTCCAGTTTGTCGTGTTGTTCTAATTCTTCAGTAGTATCAAATGATTTTCCACATCTTTGCATTTTGTTGGTCTGGCTCTTCTTACAACATCAACCAAATAATTACTAGAATTTTGTATTTTATTTATATTATGGTTTTTATGGTTATTGTTTTTTATCCAGTTCCTTGTTGGCTGGCCCATTTATTGCGTTTCCAGTGAAAGCAGAAAAGCGAGAACCATGACAAGGGCAATCAAACGATTTTTATGAATTGTTCCAAGTTACAGTGCAACCTAAATGTGTACATATAGCAGGATAAAGATGTAATTTGTTGTTGGAGTCTTTATATGCAGCTATCTTTTCATCTTGCAATACTATTCCTTGTTCCATATTCAAATCTTGAAGGGATGTCGGTTTTATTTTAGAATCTTTATTCTTTTTTGTTGTTGTTGATGAATATTCTTGTTTATTATTATTATTATTATTATTATTATTATTCTCCTCTTCCTTTTCAGAGCTTTTGGAATTGTCCGATTTTTCTCTTGGAATTCTTGATGGATTATAAAGGGAAACCCATGGGTTAGTTTTTCCAAGAATCAAGTCTGTTAGGATGATTCCAGCAATAGTTCCATGTGTAATTCCATTTCCTGAATCCCCTGTTGCAATAAAAACATTCTTCTTCTCTTCATCGCCAGGATTGTGGCCTATGAATACTATCCCATCTTTTGGTTCCAAAACTTGACCAGACCATCGAAATTCAATATCTTCTATAGGAAACCGATTTTTTGTCCAAGATTCAAGATTAGTATATTTTTCTTGTATATCCTTGTCATTCGTAATATTCCCTGTTACGTGGTCTTCTCCTCCTACAATTAATATGTCATTCTTTGAATCAATATCTTCTTTATTACTTTGGATTCTAACATAGTGATACGGAGCAACTGTATTTTCTGAATTTTGATTTCCAGTATCCCAATAAAGAGCTCGTGGAATTTTATTTTTTTTGATTCTTGCTCCAATAACATATGTTCTATAAGCTTGTTGTTTATCATAAATTTTGCTTATTTTGTCAATGATTGGTGCATTAGTATCTATTACTATATTTTTTGCAAAAGCTGTATATCCATCAGAAGTTTTAATTTCATTTGGTGGTAGAATATCCTGAATATGAGTTTCAGTATATATCTCTCCTTCATAATGTAATATTGCGCCAATAACTCCCTTAAGATATTTTAATGGATGAAATTGAGCTTGATTAGGAAACAAGAAACAGGGTCCAGTATCAAATGTTAAATTAGGTACTTTTGAAATGATTTTAGTACTTTTTATACCGACTCGATGAGTTGCTTCAAGTTCTTTATCTAATGATTCATTCTTATCAGTGGAATCTAGAAACAAAAACCCATTTAATTTTTCAAAATCACAATCAATCTTTTCTTCATTTACTATTGACTCTATCTTATTTATAGCTGCAGTGTGACTTTCTGCTGCTAGGTAAGCTCCTTTTTCGCCATGTAATTTCTCCAAATTATAATATCTATCGTTTAAGGCATGTGTAATATGAGCAGTAGTACGACCTGTCTCGCCGCTGCATATGTACCCATCTTCAAATAAAATCACTTTTTTTCCTGATTTTGAAAGTAAGTATGCGGTTGATAACCCAGCAATTCCTCCACCTACAATGATAACATCTAGTGATTCAGAAGAAGAAATATTTCTCTTCAATTTTTCAAATTTTATTGGTTGTGGTACCTCATCATACCAAACTGATTCAGTAATCCCTGATGTTTTTAGCTCAAATTTCTTATTATTCATATTAGAATTTGATGTTCTATATAAGATATTATGATTATATTTTATTACTTACTATTTGATTTTTCGAATTTTTTAGTTTAGTCTATGAGGTAATACAGTAGTTATAGAAATTCACATTCTAACTTTAGTGGCAACAAATTATAAAAAATTGTATTTTGCTATATTATTAGTTATCATTTTGTCATTATCTGAATAATCTATGGCTAATTAATTAATCAATTTTTTTAACGATTTGATTAGACTAGGAATATTAATTGTTAAAAGATCTACTTTTTCCATTTCTAAGATAATAGTTACTAACCGATAAATATACTGTTTTGAGTATTAAAATTAATCATAGACATATCAAGGGAGAATACCAACGCCAGAATATTGTCAATTATTTTAATTTTTAAGATAATTCTTTAATGTGAATTTCTCATTAAATTATAGTAAGGATAATTTACTCTATGATTATTATTATCTAAGAAATAATAAAAGTCTTTTACAAGATTTAAATCATTTGTTATTTATCATTTATTAATGATTTGGACAATAATATCCATAGTTATAGGAATAATAATTTTGGTTCTGTTATTGAGATTTTTATTTGGAATAATATAGAAAGAGGATGTAAAAAGGATGAATTTTACCTCAAAATTTATTGAGACTGCTATCTTGAAATATATTCAAAGATTAAAGAGGATCCTATATTAGTCGAAAATTGGTTTCATAATGAAATTATTAAAATAAGAATGGTAACAGAAAATAATTCTTCTTCTATTGATAATAAATCTATAATAAATAAGATAAAATAGATTGTTACCATCTCTCAAAAACAAAATATTCCATCAAATGGAAATTCATCAATACATCCTAGTCTTGTCTGGACAACAATGACAACAACAGATCTCTAGATGAATCTATAAATCCACTATAGGTCCCTACCTGGTTGTTCAGGCTATGATAATAATTAATTACTTCAAATTATTAAAGAGAATATTTCTTTATCGGTATTACCAACCAATAATTGTAGTCGTCGTTGGACTTGTGCATACATAATCTTCTCCTTGTTAATAATTTGGATCATAATAGGAAGGCTATGATTTTATTAATACAATGCAATAAAATAAAACCAATAAATTTATCAAGTTCTAGATGTATAAAAAATCACTACTACTACCAGCAGAGTAGTATAGTTTTAGTCCAATCATTCCATCAAGCCATGGCCTCCAACATCATCATTCCTGTTTGCTCCTAAATCCAAGGCTATTGCTTTTAATAATGGTTTTATCTAACTAAAAATGATATGAAATCAAAAATCCATTCGACAATAGTTATTTCATCTATTATTGCATTTGTTTTAATTTCAGTAACCGTAATACCACCTATGTCCCAATTTGAAAATGTATTAGCACAAGGTGAAGGGAAGAGTGCAGGACAACAAGGAGCAAATCAAACCATGGAGGATCCTCAACATGTTGCTAACCAAA
>JAICEO010000087.1 GCA_025924135.1 Nitrososphaeraceae archaeon
ACGTGACATTTTGTTTAGTGACAAAACAATGCATAATATAAAAATGTCAAAAGCTTTTACAGTTTATTTGAAGCTAATAAATGATCTTTATAATATGCTTGAAAATAATTTTAATTCACAAAACAAAGAAGATATAAGGAATTTTGAAAGAATTCGTAAAAGATATAAAAGAATATCAGAAAACCATGGTGCAGAAATTAAGAAAACGTATTATATAACAAGAGAAGAAAAAGATTCTAATCTTTATGAAAATGCTGAATTTTCAGTAGAGGTCATAAAGAATTCAATAAAAGATGGAGAACTACAGACAAAGAAAGTAATTAATCAAATGTCTAAACAATAATGACAAAAGTACCATGTTGTTGTCCAATTATTTATATTTATTAATTTTATATATTATTATAGACACAGCTAAATATTGTAATTTGTCTAAATCTCTCTAATGATATGAAAAGATAATCTTTTATATTTTATATATTCATTTAATATTTCATCGAATCAAAAATAAATTTATTTCCAGATAAAAGAATATGAAATCCGCACAAATTATTGAAATTAGCATTGCTTATTCTATTTCATATTTTAGACTTTTAATGTTAATATGTAAAAAATTTAATAGCAATTGAATATAGTATTCTTTTTATGAATGAGTAGTATCAGTTAATTCAGTTCTTATGATAAAGACAAAAAGAACTTATGATAAACCTCAAGCAGGCGATGGTCTTAGAATATTGGTGGACAGGATATGGACACGGGGATTAAAGAAAAAAGAATTTAAAATGGATCTATGGCAGAAGGATATATCTCCTAGTAGTTTATTAAGAAAATGGTTTAATCATGATGAAAGTAAATGGGATGAATTCAAAAATCGTTATTATAACGAATTACAAGATAAAAAAGAGTCTATTGGTTTGTTGTTAGAAAAAGCCGAAAAAGGAACAATAACCTTACTCTATAGCTCAAGGGAAGATAGATACAATAATGCAATTGCATTAAAAGAATATCTTGAAGCTAAACTAAAACATAATAAATAAAAATACTTAAAAATATATGTTTACTATTAATGATGTTTTATTAATTTTATTTAATTTATGAGATTGATTACAAAAAAAACCTATTACAAGAAACGAAACTACTGATTTTTGGTTTAGTTATTTGTAACTTACTTTAAACTATTTATTAAGGATTAAGTAAAAGAGTTAAAAGTTATTTTTTTATATTTACTATCTAACTAACATGACGGGACATTTAGCTTTTTCAGACACATTTCTGGCTACACTACCAAATACAAATTTCGAAAATCCACTTAATCCCGTAGTGCCCATAATTATTAGGTCTACTTGTTTATCATTAGCAAATTTTATTACTTCATCGGATGGATCACCAATTAACACTTGTGATTGTAAAGAAACATTTTCAATATTTCTATATTTATCTATATTCTCTTCGAACATCTTTTTAACATCTGTTTTAATTTCTAGTGTGATATCTTTTAGATATTGTTCCAATGTAATCATATCTCCTGTTTTCTTTGATTTAAATAAGCCAGCTCCAAAAGTAACTGGTACAGGTATATCTTTAACGACGTGTAAAAGTATAACATTGACAGTAGTATTAACAGCAGAAGAAATCCCTGACATTTTTGCAATTTGTATAGCATGTTCCAATGCAGTTTCAGATGGCTTTGAACTATCATAAGGAACTAGTATTTTATTGTATGTCATTTTATTCTAATTAATTATTTGAAAACAAGTTAAAAAATGATTATGATGATTATTTATCAATATTATATTAAATAGTGTATAGTTCCCTACAAACATACTTAGCATTAATTTTCATTGTATTCTACTTCTGGTAGACCACCACATGCAATAATACCTCCACCTGAATTTGCTCCGATAGTAAATGTTATCACAGCTAACATACCGTTTCCAACTGACAGACCACCAATTTCAGGAGGAGTTTATATATTGAATTTCTAAATTTTAGCCAGCAGACTTGTCTAGTGTAAGATATTCGCAGAGGTTTATGTCGAAGATGAAGGAAACCATTATAATGAAACGAATAATGATACAAAATTGGCGATAAAATATCTACTTTTTCAATACGTAGACCATTTGATTTACCTTAAAATTTTAGTTTTTATAATTATTCATCGCGGTTTTTTATTTTAATTTTCATAAGAAACATAAGTGTAATCTTATGAGATATTAAAATTGACATCTGCATGGGAAGAAATTGATGAATGGGGACCTGAAAAGGTTTTGCAAGTATATGACCCTGATACAGGAATGAAAGGTGTTTTAGTTATTGATAACACTTCAAAGGGTCCAGGAAAAGGAGGTATCCGATTTGCTCCAAGTGTCACGCCATTAGAAGTTTTTAGACTTGCCAGAACTATGACATGGAAATGTGCTGCATCTGGTCTGCCATTTGGCGGTGCCAAGGGTGGTATTATTGCTGATCCAAATAAAGTCGATAGAGTATCATGGATGAAATCATTTGCAAAAATGATTAGACCTTACTGTCCTTCTCAATATATAGCTGCAACAGATGTAGGTACGACAGAACTTGATATGGCAATTTTTGCACATGAAATAGGTGACATGCGGGCATGTACTGGCAAACCATCTGAGCTTGGTGGTATTCCTCACGAGCTTGGTACAACAGGCTATGGAGTGAGTGTAGCACTACAAACAGCTTTTGATATACTAAAAGAATTAAAACTTATTCAACTGTCAAAGTCTCAGACTAGAGTCGTCATTCAAGGATTTGGAAATGTTGGATCATTTGCTGCTCGATTTCTTGATCAAAATGGTATTAAGGTAGTTGGTGTAAGTGATGTTTCCGGATTTATTTATAGTAAAGACAAGAATGGATTGAATATTCCTAAACTTATGAAAGATATGAAAGGAAAAGCAAAGCTTTCAGATCTAAAAGATTATGAATATGATCTAAGAGATAAGGATGAAATCTTTGAAATTGATTTAGATATTTTTATTCCTGCTGCTATGGGTGGTGTAATAAATAATAAAACTGCTCCTAAATTACTTGGAAATGGTGTAAAAATGGTTGTAGAAGCAGCAAATATTCCTACTACAGTAGATGCATGTGAATATTTGTATAAAAATAAAATCTGGGTTATACCTGATTTCCTAGCTAATGCTGGTGGTGTTATTGGATCCTTTGTTGAATACCAAGGTCGAACAGAAAAAGAAGCGTTTGATCTTATTGAATATAAAATAACCAAAAATATAAAAGAAGTACTTACAGAGGCAATAATGAAAGAAGAGAATCCAAGGAAAATAGCTACTGAACTATCAGAACAAATAGTGTATAGAGCCATGTTGTTGAGAAAAGGTGCAATAAGTGTTGCTCGTGAAGCTTATGATAGAAAGGATAAAATCTCATTATAATAATAAAATAAATTAACAAACAATACAATGTATGAGTACTTTAGATATAACACCTCTTACAAAGTTAGCGAGATAATATCATGATTCTCCAAATACAGGTAAATATATGTCCATTTGATTGGTCGTTAAACATAGTATCCTGATCTATTTAGCACTCATGGTTGTGGATTTGCTGCCATTAGGATGAAGTATCTTGTTTCTCTAATTTAAGGAGACAGAGCTGGTATACAATTATTATTGAACTTGAAATTTTAGTAGTAATAGTCATCATTAGAAATTAACTTATTAATTCTATTCCAAATTATATTCTTGTAATTAGCAATTTTCATTATTACTAGTATTAATTTTACTATATATACAAATTCCATTAATGCCAAGTAATCAAATTGAAAGCACTATTTCAGTGTTGGTAACATATTATATTTGTAATTTTTTCTATATAAAAAATTTAAATGAGTTCATTCATTTAATTTGATAATTTAATTAGCGAACTAACATAACTGGACATGGTGCTTTTTCAGATACCTTTCTAGCAACACTTCCAAATACAAACTTTTTAATTCCACCTAGACCAGTTGTTCCCATGATAATTAAGTCGATTTTTTCATCATTAGCAAATTTTATTATTTCATCAGATGGATCACCAATTACTACTCTTGATTCTAAAGAGACATTTTCAATATTTCTATATTTTTTGATTTTCTCATCAAGCTTTTTTATTGCATTTTCTTTTATTTCTTGATTTAATTCTTTTGTATATTCTCTTAGTGGAATAGTTTGACCTGTTTTCTCTGATTTTAATAACATTGTTCCAACCGTAAATGGAATATGTATTATAGGAGTGATGTATAACAATATGACATTTACAATCTTTCTAGAAGGAATCCCTGACATTTTTGCAATTTGTATAGCATGTTCCAATGCAGTTTCAGATGGTTTTGAACTATCATATGGTACTAATATTTTATGATATACTGTCATTATTTTTTCAAAGATATACAATATAGTAAAGAAAATATTATCTTTATTGTTAATTTTCACATCAACAGGTTATATTAATATTGTTTGTAAATATGTTTCATTAAATATTCCTTAAATTTATATTAATAAAAATAACAGAAAATAAATAACATCAATAAGATATACAGCAGTTATTCAAAACTATTAATATTTTTTAGCTCCAAATGATATTATTTCCATTCAATACAAAATCAGCATGAAGTTCATGTTTCTAATAGTTCTAATGATAGAAATACTTGAATAATAATAAATATAAATTCTTATTACTAGTTCGTAATAAATTGGATCAATTCGTAATTATTCCAAGATCTGTGAAGTATTCAACAGAAGTCATGTACTTTGAGCCTAGAATAGTCAAAATTCTCAGTGGAATGTCTATAACTTGGATGAATCGTGACACAAAAACTCATAGACTAACCTCTGGCAATGCTGATTCGTTATTGCCAACCGAATTTTTCCATACTGATGACATAGATAGAGGTAAATTAACAACAATCAAAATTGAAAGCAATCAACCAGCAATTCCTTACTATTGTACTCTTCATCCAGCAGAGAGAGGTTTAATTGTAATTCTTCCAAAAGACGAAGATGAAATGACCAATACTCAAACATTAAAATTTTTAGACTCCATTGTTCCTTCTCTATTTGATGATGAAAATCGAGAAATTGTAACTCGGCTACAGAGACAAGTAGACCCGACAGTCGTTGAGTATCTTAGTAATCCTAGTGCAATATTATTACAGAATAAAATATTGACTATAGTTTTCTGGGATATTAGTGGTTTTTCAAATTTATGTGAAAAGCTTAAAGATCATCTGGAATTGATTGCTGAATTTCTTAGAGAATATCTCGAAGTTGCAACTAGGATAATCCATGAATTTGGAGGAGTAGTTGATAAATTCATTGGAGATGGAATACTTGCATATTTTGGATTCAAGGAGAATGATGGTACTGATAAAGACGGGCATATGGGAGCAGAAAATGCAATATTTGCTGCTTTGAATTTGAAAAGATCATTTGAAGATGTTAAAAATAATTGGTTGCAAATATGGAATAAAGTTATTGACTTTGATATACATATTGATGTAAAATGTGGAATAAATACTGGACCTGTTCTTGTTGGACTTTTGCGAAGTGGAGAAAGAGACCAATTCACAGTGATAGGAACTCATGTAAATTTAGCAAGTAGATTAGAGGGAAGAGCTGAAAAAAAAGAAATTATTATCTCGACATTTACGATGGCAAAGGTTAGAGGGAAATTCAATGTTGAAGCTATTGATATATCTAATAATGATGATAACAAAATAAAATCTTTTAAAAGTGTTGATAAATATTATAAAGTATTGGACGCAGTAATGTAGGACGAATTCTTTAATATAATAATATTCGTTAAAGATGGAACGTTCTAATACAGAGACAGTTAATGCTTAAATTTAGTTTTAAGTGTCCTACTCAAGCGATAAAGTTAGATGAGGCAAAATTAGATATTTATAACAAGACAGCAAAAGAGATAACTGGTTAAATGTTTAATAGGATATAATATCACTCACTGTTTTCTATTCCTCCCAATACTGACCATATCTGATCATAGCTTTTGCAAGATAATTATCATCTTTTTTTTTTCATGAAAATATTTAATTATATCAGTTACAGTTACAATACTAACTAATATGTTATTATCTTTTACTACTGGAAGCCTTCTAATTTTATGTTTTATCATTTTTTTAGCCACATCGTATAAATGAGTATCTTCCCCGACAGTTATTAATGGCTTAGACATAAGATCTGCTGCTTTCGTAATCGTAGGATCTTTGCCATCTGATATTACTCTTCTCACAATGTCCCTTTCTGTGATTATTCCTACAGGTTCTGTATTTTGATCTGTAATTATTATTGAACCCACTTTACCTTCTTTCATTAAATTTGATATCGTAAAAACAGAATCTAAAGGGGTAGCTTCTAATAATGGAGGGTGATTCATGATTGTATGAATTAATATTGTTTCAGCTTCTTTTTGGTTAATATAACTCAAATCTTATTAAAATAATGCAATTTAGTTATTAAAATTAACTATATGCTCTTATTCTGTAAAGAATTATGAACCAATACACATTTTGAAAGATTCTATTTATTAAATTTTGTCGAAGCTTTTTATGCATTTCTTTTTTCCGTGTTATAATATATGACAAAATCAAAATTTTTGATCAAAAAATGCAATATGTTTTACTGTAGATTTTGCATGATTTTCTTATAGCTGTGCACAAAACATTAGCGATAAAAGAAAACATATTTATTTATAACTTTTAGGCGCCGAAAAATTTTCTATCAATAACCATCTTTAAGTTTTATTATTAGTAAATTTATTTTATTTATTACTAATTTCTTGTCACTATTATTTTGAATTTTGAATAGGGTTTTCTATTACTATTATTTTTATAATACCATATATTTAGAAAAAATATTAAGTATTAGTATTTCCTCACTGTGATATATGAAATATAATAATACACCAGGTTTACAACGAGCTTTAGTTTTTCAGGGCGGCGGTTCTTTGGGAGCATATGAAGCTGGTGTTTTTCATGTTCTATATCATTGGCTTAAAAAAGATTTATCCCCACATGAAAATGTATTTGATATAATTGCTGGAACCTCAATAGGTGCAATCAATGCTTCAATAATTATAAATCATTATTTAGAGAATAAAGACAAGGATACTAACATAACGCAAGACGAATTTTTAAAAAATACTTTGAAATATTGGGAAGGTTCTCCAGAAAAACTCTTGAATTTTTGGAAGAAAATTTCTTCACATTCTACCTTCTATGATGTTATACTATCTTGGATAAAAAATAGTTGGGATTTTAATAAAGATATAACTGCTCAAATGTTTCCATATTATAAGCCCTTTTTAGATTCATTTGCATCAGGAGAATCATTAAGGAGATATTATTCTACAAAGAAAAGAATTGTAAATGGGGAACCCGATGTCTTTACTCCATTATTTCATCCGCCTTTTCCAACTCTGTTATTTAACAAATTCATTGATTATTCTCCATCAGCATGGTGGTATCAGTATAGTAATCAACCATTAAAGGAAGTCATAGTGAAATTTGCTTCTAAACTAAAATATGACTATCATCATAAAGATGGAGGTATAAGAACTAACATAGATAAAAATGAACCACGATTCCTTTTAGTTGCAGCAAATATTAAAACAGCCAAGCCTGAAACATTTGATAGTTATGATACAACCGATATTACTATAAATCATGTTCTTGCTAGTGCTGCAATACCTATTAACTATCCATATATGGAAATTAATGGAAATAAATATTGGGATGGAGGGATATTGAGTAATACTCCCGTAAGAGAACTTATTAGTAGTCATACAACATTTTGGGCTAAAAAGTATGAAGGTAATTTAGAATCTATGTTAGATTCAAACGATAATTTAACTTTTGATAATTGGGAACATTATTATAAAACTCAAAAAGAAAAACATATTCCAAATTTATCATTAACTATTGTTAATTTACATCCTGCAGAAGAAGAAGAAGGTCACATACCGTCACCATATGATTATGACATGACCAAAGATAGAGAAAAAGATATACGATTTCATGATAAAACTGATTATGATGTAAAACTTGCTCAAGATATTTCTGATTATCATGATTTTGTAGATCTTATGACACAGTTAGCTAATGATGCTATTAAAGAAATTAGAGATAAAAATGACGTCGTTAATGATTTAAAGCAACGATTTGAAGAAATAGTAAACATACCGCAAAGAACTTTGACAAGAGATAATCAACAAAGATACTTGTATGATTTAATAAGTAAAAGATTTGACATTATTGATGTATTAAACATACATAGAAAAGATGATGAACACACAATTTCAGATAAAATATTTGACTTTTCTTCTGATTCTATTTTAAACTTAATAAAAGAAGGTGAAAAAAATGCATTAGAAGAGATTGTAATCTACGAAATCAAAAAACAGATAAAAAATGATAAAAAACAAATAGAATTAGAAGAAAGTATTCATATTCAATTAAATAGGTTTATAGAAGATGTAAAAAAGGCAATTACAGAAGACGATGAATATATTATTCGATGTGCAGAAATTGAATTAAAGAAAAAGAGATAATTCAATTATAAAATGCGTTTGTATGACTTAGCTAGAATATAGAATTGGAATTCTGATTTATCTTTTGCTACGAAAAGAATAATTGATGTCAATAACAAAAACTTTATCTATTATGTTACCAAATCCTGTGATAATGAGAAATCGAAGCCATCGGAATCCTTATCACTATATTAATGTTTTCAACAATCTCCTCTTTCTATAGAAGACAGTATACCAACTATTAAATTATCAAATCATAGATAGAATTATATTGAATTATTCTTGAAATTCTCAAGATTAGATAATGTTAAAGATTCCAAATTTTTTATTTGGTATTATTGCTATCAGCAGTAGTATTATCTTATTTTCTGCAGCAAATTCACCTTCTATCTCTTCTATTTATGCTCAAGATACTCAATACTATAATAATACCACCAACGAAAATAATTCTTCAATTTTACATGAACTCAAAAATATAAAAAATATACTTGAGAGTAAGGTAACAAAACTTGCTACGGCTTTACAAATTGCCAGTAGTCTACCACAAATTTTACAGCCTCCTGATATAAATTTGATAGATCCAAAAGTTAAGGGTTTACCAGAAAATGCCGATATAGAAAAGAGAAAAATAGCTAAAATACTATTAGATCAATTTAAAGAATTTAATTCAATTTTATATTATTTTAATAATGGAGATATATATTTTTTCGAACCATTTCGAGATCAATTAAATCTAACTGCAACTAATTTTGCATTTAGAGATTATTATCAAGTAGTAAACCAGACTAAAAAAACTTACGTGAGCGATGCAATTCTCTCTAAAGCAACAATAGGAACAAATCTCGCCATAATTGCTACTCCAGTAATCAACCATGAAAATAATATGGTAGGAATAATGTCAGGAGCAATTAATTTTAACAACTATGACAAATTTCTACAGTCACTTAATTTACAATATAATACCAGACTGGTATTAGTTGACAAGAATGGAGTAAAGATTGGTGATTCTAATGAAAATGAAGCTTCAATTTTAAAAGAATCTTTTGAGAAAAAACAGTTTTCAAATCTTATTTCATTTAAGCTAGCGTTGGAGGCTAAGTCAGGAAGTATTATAGAAAAATTTGAAGGGAAAGAAAGTCAAATCACTTTTCTTCCATAC
>JAICEO010000088.1 GCA_025924135.1 Nitrososphaeraceae archaeon
ACATGCACCGTGTTGTGTCCCCTAGCGGTTAATACTCACTTCCTCACCCTCTTTAAAATGCTTGATCCTATTACTTCAAATATTATATCTTACTTTAAATATTCTCAAATCAAAAAAATAACACAAAAAAAATTCATATTCTTTTACAATTTCTAAAAAATGAATATGAGAAATTAGGCTTAGGTGATGGTTCTAAACGGTATCATGATCTTCACCATAGTCTTGAGGTAGCATATGTTAGTTTGCAGATGTTACCTGAAGAGTTACATGGCTATTATTTTTTAGAAGAAGATTATGAATATGTCTTAGTAGCAAGCTTATTACATGATTATGACCCTTATCAATTTAAAAATAAAACCAGCATAGGATTACATCGTTTTGAAGGTCCGAAAGTTGAAGATACAATCAAAGAACTCTTAAAAATTAGGATTATAGATGCTTATTTTAGTATGAATGAAATAGAGTTCAAAAATTATTTTCGTCACTATCAGTATCCCTTATTACCACCAATTGATTATGTTTCCACTCACCCTGAATTTGTGAAATCTAACAAACCTCTCCAAAGTTTAATAATTGAAACCTTGATCTGGCGAACAGATTATCCCTTTACAAAAAAAACTTCCGCTCAAAGAAATTATTACGCACTAATAGACAAAATTTCGCATTTAATGGGATCATCTGAAAAATACATACTATTATCTGAAGTTTTATCTTTAGCAGATTTATCAGTAACATATATGAGTTCGGATCCAATTAATGCATGGTATAGAGTAACTAGTCTATATGAAGAATTAAATCTTCCACGATCTGAGGCTATTTCTAGAACTGATCAATTTTTCTCTGAAATCATGAAAATTGAGTTATTTCAAGAATTATTAAATAATCATAATTTTTCTGGAGTTTTCAAGCAACGATGGAATTTGGTTTATCAGTTTTATCATGAGGGTAATCCATCTACTCAAATAAAGAGGACAATAGAAAATGCTGAAATTTCATATTCAAAAATTAACTTATTAATTGGTATCCAAACTGGAGACATTTTATACCATGTAGCATTAGAGCATAAAGATGAATATTTTATAGGTATAAGTACTAATGAAGATGCTGTACTTAATATTAAAGAAAAATTTGCCAGATTGAACCAACAAAATGTATCTTGTTTTTGGGGGGATGCCAAAAAACTATTACCTAATCTTCAAAGTAGGTCCATCGATAATATTTTATTTATATTAAATAATTTTCGTAATTATAACAATCATAATGGGGAAGATTCAGAACTATTGTTATTATTTAAAGGAGTTTCAAAATCTCTAAAATCCCACGGCACATTTCAAATTCTTACTAATATAAATAAAAATAGCGATAAGGAAAAAGAAATAATAAATATTGCATCAACTTATGGATTTCATCTATTGAAAAGTAACTATGATCATAAAATATATTTCCCTCAATCTTATATTCCAAAAGAGTTTTTTACAATTGATTCCGTATCATTATTAGTATTTTATCTTCATATTAAGTCTACTACTATATGATAATATTTGCTAAGCATTTTTCCCACAATGTTCTTAAAAGTATATAAATAAATGAAAAAGTAGACTATTAAAAAGCAATGACAAAAAAAATCCGGGTTGCAATTGCTGGGGTGGGAAATTGTGCTTCAGCACTAGTTCAAGGAATCCAATATTACAAGTCTGTACATGAGCAGAATTCTATTGGTTTGACTTCATATGAATTGGATGGTTATACACCTGTAGATATTGAATTTGTTGCAGCTTTTGATGTATCAGATTCAAAAGTTGGCCTAGATCTTTCTGAGGCAATTTTTTCTAATCCAAATAACGCTACAAAGATCATCAATGTTAATAATTTGGATGTTAAAGTAAATAAAGGAAAAGTTTTAGATGGCGTAGGTAGACACCTTGCAGAAAAAATAACCCTATCAAATTATCCTGCATCCAATATATCAGAAATATTGAAAGAATCCAAAACAGATATCCTTTTGAATTATCTGCCAGTTGGAAGTCGTGAAGCAACAAAATTCTATGCAGAACAGTGTTTAGCAGCCGGCGTTTCATTTATCAATGCAATTCCAGTTTTTATTGCATCTGAGCCTCGATGGCAACAGTCATTTAAAAATAATAATGTTTTGTGTGCTGGTGATGATGTTATGAGTCAAGTAGGAGCCACAGTTGTACATAAAACATTAGTAAAATTATTTATCGACAGAGGTGTTAAAGTGGATGAAACATACCAATTGAATATAGGTGGTGATATGGATTTTTATAATATGCTAGATGAAGATAGATTAGAGGATAAAAGAATAAGTAAAACTAGTGCAATTGAAGCAATGTCCCCATATTCTATTCCTATGAGAATAGGCCCATCTGATTTTGTTGAATCCTTAAAAAATGATAAAGTTTGTTATGTTAATATTCGAGGTAAAAAATTTGGAAATATTCCAATAGAACTAGATTTGAAACTCCGAGTAGCTGATGCATATAATAGTGCCGGAATAATGATCGATGCAATCCGTGCAACCAAAATAGGACTAGATAGAGGATTATCAGGAGCGCTAGAAAGTGTTTCGGCATATTGTTTTAAACATCCTCCAATCCAGATGTCGTATACTCAAGCAAAAGAAAAATTTCTACAATTTATCAATGGTGAACGAGACACGTAATTAATAATTTAAAAATCATGTTGTTTGTTTATATTTTATCTCTTAAGTGAATAAAATAATATGACAAACTCCAAACTCAAGATCTTCTTCATTTTTAAATTCAGTAGGGCTAGTTTCGTCATTGTTTGCCAACAAAATGCAGTGAATTATATAAAATAAAAAGTTATCTGATCTATTCTATTACAATATTTTATCATTGCAAAAGTCGTATTTATTTAAATGTCAGTGGTTATTTGTAGCATCATTCCATAAATAATTAAAATAATCTTTTGCATATCCTGCTAGCCCTGGATGTTCTGCCCAGATTGCAATAGGTTCAGATTTACCCTTCATATTGCCTTCTTCTCCTAATAAAATTAAAACTTGGGTACCATCCCCTATAACTCCTCCACCAAACATATTATCTTTAATTCTTACATCTGCAATTCTTGAAATCATTTTTATAATTTCTGTACTAGTTTCCTCTGAAACAAGAACTACAATTTTTATACCTTTGTCATGTAAACTTCGTAGCATGGGTTGCAAAGGTTTAGCTATTTCCTGTGCTATTTGTGGTAACGCTATTAACAATTCTCTTTGGCTATTCTGGATGATCTCGTTTACTTTACCTGCAATGTTATATAACCCTCTTACTACCCAAATTTCTGGTTTTTCCTTTATTCCGCTTTTTTCATAAATTGGCATTAGTTCATTTCTAATTATTTGCTCATTACTTTTAATTTCATTTTCTTTTTGTAGTCTTATTGCATCTAATGCAGTAGCAGGAGATTTCGGAAAAAATGTTTGTGGTCTTGAACTATCTGACTCAAGCCAAACTTTTTTTTCTAAACTATTCAATACTTCATAAATTTTTGAATATGGAACTCCTGATGTTTTACTTATATCGGCTGCTGTCATAGAACCATGCTCTAATAATGATAAATATACTTTAATTTCATAACTTGTCAAGCCAAGACTTTCCATTGATTTTCTCGACTTGTCGGTAATATTCATTGAACCATTTTTAATTAATTCAAGTAATATATGTATGTTCAATTATACTTTAATTTTAAACCATCTATTTTTCGATCTTTTTGGTAGGATTCAAATGTTTTTTGCGTTTTTGATGTACATTTTGTCTGTTAATTTAATATTTCAATTGCAGGTATATCCAATTAAATTAAATTAAATACCTTCTACCATATTTTTATTATTAAAGAGAGTTTAACCTTTTTTTTCCATATTCTCAAATCTATTGATATCTTTAGAATAGGAATTGTTTCCGTTTCTTTTCACAAAAATTACAACTCCCTAGTCAGGTATTGGAGAAAAATGTTACAAAATCTATTGGAATTTTTCGAAATATACATTACCAATTGATGAATCTATTACTATATAATTGATTTTGTGAATATGGTCTCGTCACATCGTAAGGATTATTTCCTATTAGAAGTATAAATTAAAAAAAGTTTAAAATGTCACTTTTTCTACCATCTTTCATATTATATATAATAAATAATGCTATAAGTTCAAAAAAGAGGAAATTATATTAAGTTTATCTTTTAATTAAGTAAAAATTAACTATTTTCCGATCAAGGAAGGTTTAATAATCTATTTATTTTTTTTTTTCATATGCCTAAATTCAAATCAACTCAAGATATTATTAGAATTATTGATAATAAAGATCAAATACGTAATTTTGGTGTTATTGCTCACGTAGATCATGGTAAAACTACTATGAGTGATAGTCTTTTAGCTGCCTCAGGAATTATTTCCCCTTCAGTAGCAGGACAAGCATTAGCTCTTGATTCAATGAAACTTGAACAAAATAGGCAGATGACTATAAGAGGAGCTAATGTAACACTATTCTATGAGCACGAAGGTAAGGAATATGTTATAAATATGATTGATACACCCGGGCATATTGATTTTACGGGTAGAGTTACAAGAGCTTTACGTGCAATAGACGGTGTCGTAGTTGTTTCTGACTCTGTAGAAGGTATTATGACTCAGACTGAAACTGTAACAAGACAAGCTCTAGAGGAAAGAGTTAGACCTGTTCTTTATATAAATAAAATAGATCGGTTGGTAAAGGAATTACGGCTAGATCCACCTGCAATGCAAAAATGGTTATCTAATATTATAGCAGAGTTCAATAAATTAATAGATATTTATGCAGAACCTGCATTAAAAGAGAAATGGAAGGTAAGCATACAAGCCAATAATGTAGCCTTTGGATCTGCTAAAGATAGATGGGGATTTAATTTTAAGGTAGCCCAAAAAAAGGGGTTTAGTTTCAAAGATGTTTATGATGCATATACTTCTGATGATCCATCTAAGATCAAAGATCTTTCGGATAAAGCACCCCTCCATGAAGCAGTTCTAGGTATGGTTGTTCAACATCATCCTCCGCCACATATAGCTCAAAAATATAGAATCCCAAAGATATGGCCAGGAGATCTAAATTCTGATATTGGGAAATCATTGGTAAACTGTGATGAAAAAGGCCCTGCAGTAATGATGGTGACTACAATTAATGTGGATCCTCAAGCTGGCAGAATAGCAACAGGAAGGTTATTCTCAGGTACTATCAAAGATGGAGATGAAGTTTATTTAATTGATGCCAAACGGCCCGGAAAAGTTCAATCCGTAAACATCTATATGGGTAATACTAGAGAAGTTGTGAGTGTTATTCCTGCAGGTAATATTCCTGCTCTTTTAGGTTTGGATTATGCCGTTGCAGGTGAAACAATTTCTACCGTTAAAAAAATTGTTCCTTTTGAATCGATTAAATATGTTTCCGAACCTGTGGTGACAATTGCTGTAGAAACTAAACATCCAAAAGATCTTCCTAAGCTCGTGGAAGCTCTTCGTAAAATAACAGTAGAAGATCCAAATCTTATTATCAAAATAAATGAAGAAAGTGGAGAAACATTAATGGCTGGAATGGGAGTATTACATCTCGAGATCGCTACCTCACTCTTACAAGAAGCAGGCTTATCGATAACTACCTCCCAACCCTTAATCAATTACAGAGAGACGATTCGTTCCAAAGGTGGACCTATAATGAGTAAATCTCCTAATAGACATAATAAAATATTTATGCGAGTAGAACCACTTAGCGAAGATATTATTGAAATGATTAAAACTGGACACATAAAGGAAGATATGGATAAAAAGGAATTAGCTAAAATCCTGAGAGAAAAGGGATGGAATGCAGATGAAGCGAGGAATGTTAGCGCTATTGATACATCAGGAAATATGTTGATCGATGAAACTAAAGGTGTTCAATTTATTCAAGAATCGATGGACTCTATCAAATCAGGATTTGACGACGTGATTCATTCAGGAGCCTTAGCACATGAGACTCTAAGAGGTGTTAAATTTGTTCTTAACCATTTTGTGCCACACGAGGACCCTGCCCATAGAGGATTAGCACAATTGATGCCTGCAACAAGAAGATCGATGTTGGGTTCAATGTTAATCGCAGATCCAGTACTTTTGGAACCTATACTGGGAATTGAAGTAAAATGTCCTCAAGAACAAATAGGTACAGTAGCAGGAATTTTATCCGGAAAACGAGGCAAACTATTGAATGTTGACCAAAAAGGGGTTATTGCTATTATGCAAGGCGAAGTTCCAGCTTCTGAAACTTTTGATTTATCAGAAGTTATGCGTGGCGGGACAGCAGGTAAAGCAATGTGGAGTACTTACTTTAAAAGTTGGCAAGCCGTGCCTCAATCTGTTATAAGGACACTTATTGCTGACGTACGTAAGAGAAAAGGGCTTAATCCAGAACCACCCACTCCTGATGAATTTATAGACAAAGAGTAATATAACAAATTTACCTATTTCTGTAAGATCGCATATTAGATGTAAAAAGATTTGAAAATTATTTCTTCTTTAGTTTTAGCCTCTAAGGGCTAAATTATTTGTTAGGTAGGTAGGTTTCTACTTTGCTTTTGGTAATACAGTGGATAGAACTTCTTTATTGTAATTCTTATCCAAGATATACTTATATGATATATTCTAATTGTGTTAGCTTCTGCATATAATATTTTTAGATAAATAAACATAATTATTGGTTAGACAACCTGATGTTGTCAAAATATTCTTTCACAATATTATCATAGTGAATAATGCTTACTCAATCCTTATTTTTATTGTTTATATTACTAATCAAAGAAATTGTCTTTAAATAATTCACTTATTATCAATTTCTAATATACATTGAGATTTAAGGCATGAACAATAATAGGATATATATTAGAGGAACAAAGTTACGAAGAATCTACTGCGTATTCACTTTGTTGTTCTCAAATGTATTGCCAACTGTACCGGGATCTTTCATATTTAATATTCCAAAGTCTGTAGCATTTACTATTTTATTAGAATGAAATGTATTATCAGATGCACCCGTCTTGACAACTATACCATTTATAGTATTCTGGATGGTATTCTCGTATATGTTGTTGTTAGACGATTCTTGACTTGTATATATTCCAACTTCGCAATCTGAAACTTGATTGTTGTGGACTTCATTGTCATGTGAACCGCCACTTACACCTATACACTTATTCTGGTCATGAACATAGTTATTTCTTGCAACTGAATCATACATATTAATACTAAATGCAATACCTCTTCCAGGTCCATTCTTACCATTGTTGTATACTTCATTACCTTCAATTAGTATATAATAACAATCGAGTGAACATATAATGCCTGAAGAGCCATTATCATGAACCGTATTATTTAAAATTACCATGTGATGAGTTCCAGTATGAGGATCAATACCGTATTTATCATTGTTATATACATTGTTTCCCTCGATTAACATGTAACCCATATTTTTTGAATAGAAGCCTTTGTAAATATGATGTATGTCATTATTTATTAAAGCCCCATACTCTCCGCCATTGAAAGTAAGTCCACCACATCCACTACACTTATATCCCAAATATGCAAGTTCAGAATTTTTAATTATTGTTAAACCCGTTGCTCCTGAATTGACTTTGATATATGGTCGTAATTCTTTCGTATATTGTAATTCATCATCTTTTACAGCATCTGAGAAATAAACATAATCGTTTGTTTGTGGATTCCATGATGTTATTTTTACAGAGTCCACTTTAAGGCTTCCATCTACTTTAATTGCATTTGGCGTATTTTTGGAGGGGACTATCTTAAGCCAAGTGACATCATTAGAATCAATATTTAGAATTGCATTTTTTTCAACATTAATACCGGCATTCAATATCCAATTTTTTTCATTGAAATTACTAGTTTCCCGCTGCAATATACTTGGGTTTTGTAAACTATTCACTATATCTATAAACTCTGCATGTTGGCATGCAATGGATATTAAATTTTCTATTGAATTATAAGATATACATGAGTTTTCATCAGCCAGTATATTTTTTGGTAGGAATAATAACATATTTAAGGAAAAAATAGTTAAAATCACTGTTGAAAATAATATTACTAATTGTTGAGATCTCATCAATTTTTTAGTTTCTATTATTTAATGAACCTTTAGTTATTAACCATTAATTAGAACTCTTATAAATAAATAATATAAAATATTTTTTTGAAAAATGAAGTTAATAATACTTATTAAAGTTATTATAAAACGTTTTTACTATAAAATTCAATATCCTCAAGTTTTCAAATTATTGCTATAACTCTAACTCATATAATTTCTATTTTATTAGTAATAAAATAAAAAATTATTTTACAATAACAATAAATTATTCTAAAACTAGATTTTACAATTAAATATCAATAAAGTAATTACTGTAATAAGGTTACCAACGACTCTGTCAGAGTCATAACAAGCCCATTGAGAAATTACTTTATTACGCCACAATGACACAATTTATTAACTAAAGAAATCAAGAATTTTCCTAAATGACTTCCCTATATTGGACATATATTAAACGACATTCTGTCAAAAATATATCCATCATATATTTTAAGCCCTCACTCTAAATGTCATCATTTCAGTGTAGTGGTATAGTAGAGTTATGTCAATGAATGAAAAAATAAAATCGTTTAAAATTATTAAATAATAAAATGACAAATTGAAAGTATCAAAACAATAATCAACAATATCTAGGATTTTCAACAACTTATATACTACTTTATCATTGTCTCTCCACGTAAAGTAGATATAGGGTTATGGCTTTTACAAAATATTCTTTACAATATTATTCAATCTTGAATAATTCAAAATATCTTTAGCATAAAAAGTTATTTCTTATGATTCATACAAATGAAACTTACCTATTGTTTATATGATTTTTAGAATTTGATAAAACATAAATTGGACACAATTTAGTGGGTTAATTCCAATGTATCAAACTAGTCGCTTTCTCATGTAATTTTTTATCAAAAGTTTTTATGTCTACTTCTTTAAAGGGATTTATTTTTTCTAACACAGGCGGAACTCCATTATTATCTAATGTTGATTTATTTTTTAGTTCTTCGAGTATCTTTTCTTGTAACTTTGGATGACATATTTTACTATGATATATACATCCTAGTGATCCATTAATCATCTCTTTTAAATGTGCTTCTCCTTTGTCCTCATGAAAGTGGGGATTTCTGGTTTCAACTTGCATTACCTCTACGCCTTTATCCATCGCATCTTGATTTTCTGTAGGTAATATTCCACCAAATTGTTCAAGTAGATTCACAATTTCGTAAGTTTCTACAGAGAAGCCTGAAGAAAAATTAAGTAATTCCGCTAGCTTAAGAGACATACAATGTTCTCCTGAATTTCCAGTTCGCATTACTTCAGTTTCAAATCCAGTATAATATGAAACAAGAGAATTTAAATAGTGATTAGTAATTTCAGATACTCTGCCCCATTTTGAAAAATAAATTCCACTTTCAGAAATCTTTGGTTTATAAATCCAGGAAACTCTTATCATCTTATAAGGTGTATCAGACATTGCAATGCCAGATGCGAAAATTTTTACATATTCATTGACAGCACCAGGTACATAATTATCTCCATCAATGAAACCGACATATTCCTTCTGAGCC
>JAICEO010000089.1 GCA_025924135.1 Nitrososphaeraceae archaeon
ATCTAAGGAGGAAGCCATTCTCGAGAAAAGACAGCCTTCCGTAAGGAGAAGGGTAGCTATAGAAGATAGCATTGATGGAATGGAGGTGTACGCATCAAGCTTCGGCGAGGTGTTCAGCCTGCCATTACCAACAACCCAAGGCACCTGATATAATTACTCTTTAATCTTGGTTAGTATACGTAAAGGTTTAGAGTACTATTGGATAATGCGATCCTATACATGATGAATTTTTTTATTATATAATTAAAGTCTATTTTGATAATTGGTAAATATACCTATTTTTAATTATCATGTATCTATTGTCAGTTGAATTTTTAATAGAAACTTGAAAATATTCTGTAAAGGGTTTGAGTTGCTAAAGTTCCCTCTCTATAGTCACTATTCTTAACTGCAACCTCTACCATGTCTATTCCGATCAGTTCTGTATTTTTATTGATAGATTTTAATATTTCTGTTATCTGAAATGGATTTAATCCAAACGGTTCAGGTGTTCCTGTGCAAGGGACAAAACAAATATCATATACATCAATATCAAATGTTATGTAAATCTTTCTATTATTTGTAAGTTTTCTTATTTTCCTTGTGACCGCATTAAGGTTTTTATTTATATCCCAACCTGTAAAAGTATAAACTCCGCTGTTAATAGCAATATCATTTTCTTCTTTATCACTTTGTCGAATTCCAATTTGAATAATATTATCTCCTTTAATATGACCTTCATCAATAAGATGAAAAAATGGGGTGGTATGACAAATTTTCTTTCGCTCATAAATTGGTTTCATATCTCGGTGTGCATCAAAATGAATTATTATAGGATTCTCATTAGCAATTGATTTTATACTAAAGTATGATAACGTATGTTCTCCTCCTAATATAATCGGTACTTTTTTTTCTTGTCTGATTAACGAATTTATTTTGTTTATTTTGGAGATGCTTTTCAAGTTATTCTCTAAAAGTTTTTCATTGTTATAATTCGCTTTAGAATTTACTAGTGTTAGGTCACCTAAATCATATATTTTAATTTTTTCAAAAATTTCTTGTTTTTCATCTAATAAAAAGGATTCTATCTGTTTTGCAGATGTTATTCTAATTGCTTCAGGACCATGAGAAGTACCTTTACCAAAAGTAGTAGTAATGTCCAATGGAATTCCATATAAAATTGCGTCAGAATCTTGGAATGTTATTTTAGTTGGAAAATCTCCAAAACTACATTGCGAATTAGTATTTTCAGGAGCTACAAAAAATGGTTCTAAGCTTTCTAAAACATTCAATTTTATTAATTTATAAAGTTACAAATTAAATTGTTTCTAGATTCTTATTAATTAGTATTTTTATTATTTCTTAGACCAAAATAATTCATCTAAATTAGCTTGTCTATCTTTTCCTAATATTGATTTGAAGTTATAGTTTAATGCAGATAATACTTGATCAAAAGTTGATTCCATAGTTTCCAGATATTTTTCTGTATCTACTTCGTTAATATTTTTAAGCAAATCCACAGGTTTTACCCCGTCATTAGTTTTTGTTTTTACATAAGAGATTATGTCTCCTGCTTTTATCTCTCTTCCTGAATGATGTAGTAACATTGCAGCCTTGATATGTTGGGGAAGACCCTTGTATGTTATGAAATCAATATTTTTTCCATCTATTGATTTTACCTTAGAATTATTTGTCTTTTCCCCATATCGATCAGGTGATTTGTTAACCATAACGTTAAAACTTAATTCTGAAGGGTGAATTTTACCTGTCTCTAAATCATTAGCATAACTCTTTATTATTTTCTTGATTTTCTCTTTTGCTTTTTGAAAATCATTTTCAGAATTTACTTCTTTTAGTATTTCTAGAATTTTGTAAAATGCTTTTCTTATGAACGGTGGTGTATGTGATTTCTTCCCAGTTAATCCTTTTACATCTACAGTTCCATCTCCAAGGACTCCAAGGTAATTCTTCTTTAAATCACTAAAAACAACATATCTGTATGTTTTGTCTATTTCCAAGTCTACCTCTAACTGACTCCGTGCCCATTCTGAGATATCCTTTACTTTCTCTGGAGATGGATTTTTTAAAAATAAAGAGTCTGTATCTCCATATATTACTTCAATACCGATTTGTTTGCATTTTTCTATTGTTCGTGTTGTTGTTACCCTTCCTATAGCTGCAGTAGCGTCAGCTACTGGTAGACAATAAAGTGGAAATATTTCTGCTCCCATAACACCATAACTAGCGTTTAATATTACCTTTATAGCCTGACTAATTACTTCATAAAGCTGACGATTTTCTATAGTTATTGTTTTATCTTTTGAAAGTTGTTTATAGTATCTTACTCTCAAATCTCTGAGAGATCCAATGAGAAGAGATGTCAAACCTCGTCTTCTTTTACATATCCAATGAGTAGTTTCAGGAATTTGTTGTTGTGGATCATTTTTACATGATAGATGAGAACAATTTACAGTTTCATAGGAAAGATTATGAACTTTTATAATACTTGGATATAGAGATGCAAAATCGACAACTACTACATTAAAATGTATTCCTAACTTAGGTTCTACGACTAGACCACCGCGATATTTTTTTTCTTTGATTATTGCAGTAGTAGATGATACTCCCTTAGATATGAGCTCATCTCTCCTAGGTATGAGAGAATTATTTTGTCTATGCTCAAAATATAACATTCCCCTAATCCATTGATTCACTCCAAATCTTGAAACATCATCAATTGGTAAATGTGATATTCGAGAAATTACTATTAATAGTTTCATTAAAAGGTTATCGTTAAACGTGGAAAGTCCTAATGTGAGATCGGCATCTTTTAAACAATACTCTGCCAAGATGTTCCTAGGAATGTCAGATATGTCTCCTTCAAATTCTATTTTATGATCATGAAGTAAAGCTTCGGAAATAGCATTTAACGTATATTCAGCATATTTATGATTAAAGGCATAAATCTGTACAGATCTATTTTGGAAAGTTCTAAATAGATCAATATGAATTCCCTGTTTTAAATTTACAGGTTCTGCCTGCATCCCTCTTTTTATAAAAGTGTCTCTTTTTACAAGAAATGGAATATCCTCTTTTTTTATAATTTCTTTATTTACTGGATCTATTCTTGTGTCTTGGGCCCTCATGTATAAATATGGAAGATCAAAGTCATCTCCATTGAATGTAAGAATAATAGGATATTTTTTAATATCTTGGAATGCTGCTAGGATTAACTTCTTTTCAGTTTCAACTATTTCTGCTTTAGAAATAAATGAGTTTTTTTCATTCGATCCATTATTTAATACATATACTTTTCTGAAACCATCACTACCTGCTAATCCTATAGCAGTAATTTTTTTATCATGATCACGTGGATGAGGAATTCGTCCTTCCTCCGATTCTACTTCAATATCTATTGCAATTCTTTTTAAATTCGGAATTGGTTGATTTAACAGATTAACCCATTGAGAGATATAAGAATTGTAGTTAGTTGTTTTAGTGTCCAGTAGAGCTATACCTTCGTTATCAATTAATTCATAAAGTTTACTACCTATTTTAGGATCTATTTCATATTTATATTGATAAATATTATCATTTTTTCTATAATAATAAGTACCAGGAATAAGTGCATTATCATATAGATAATTTTCATGATATTTTATATCAGCTTCCCATGCAGTTATTTTTTCTCTTATACTATTGTCAGTTCCTCCTATCGCTAAAGGATCTGGGGCAATAATTTTTATTACATCAATTTCCTTATCAGAAATTAAATCCATTTTTTTATTCGGGAGAATGCTATACTTTGGCTCTTTTTTTATAATTTCTTCTGCTTTTTCTTTATATTCTATTTTGGTATAACAATATGGTTTATGATTAGTTCTATCTTTCCAGAAATATATTACTTCCATGTCAGGATCATAAAATTTTAATAAAACTTTTTGATCTTCTCCAGAATAAATAGCAGATAATAATATAACATTTTTATTTTCTGGTAAATCTGATATATTATTCATTGGTTTATTATTTCCATCTTTAATAAAATATTGAGTCACTATCTCTTCTTTATTTATATTCTATTAAATTTAATCTTTTCAAAATAACATTAGGAAATGTCATATTGTATTAAAAATGTTAAAGTTGTTTTTTAGTAATTTTAGTTTGAACAAGAAAAATACCAGTTAAATATAATAAAATCATTGGCCCTGCAATTAACCACATTGTAACGCCACTGCCGTCAGGAGTAATGATAGCTCCAAAAACGACGATTATAATTATAGAATAGCGGAAATTTTTCCTCCAAAAGTCATAATCTATTATATTTGATAAGGATATGATATACATTAATAATGGTAGTTCAAAGGAAATTCCAAAGCCAATTAGAAATTGTAGGACAAAAGTTATAAAATCATTAATATTTAAAAATGTCTCTACCCCTATTGATTCGCCATATTTGTATAAGAAATCAAGAGTAAAGGGAATTACAAGTAAAAATGAAAATATTATGCCTATTATAAATAAGCCTAGAGTTGGAATTAACATTTTTAATAAGTTGATTCTCTTTTTTTCCTTTTCTTCTATTGCAGGTAGAATAAATTGGTATAGTTCTCTAATTAGTAAAGGTATAGAAATAATAATTCCGATTAGACCTGCTACATATATTTGTGCAAAGAAAGCTTGACCTGGAGCAGTCTGAATAAGTTCAACTCCTACAGGGAGTAAAGAATCTTTCATAAAAGAAGTAATTTGTATAGCTATATTATTAAAAGGATTTGGATCAATAAATGGAATATAAAAAGTATTTGGAACGTTACTTATGTTTATATTAATCGTATAAACCTTGAATCCAAATGTAATACAAAAGACAATAATTATTAAGATGATGATAGATACCCTCAATATCCTAGATCGCATTTCAGAAAAATGATCGCGTAAAGACATTTCAGTGGGCAATTGTTTAAAGTTCTAGATAGCGAAATATATTTTATATCTATTTCAATAAATGAATTATAGTATATTAATGAAATAGATAATATTGTTGATGTTATTTGATAATTTTTTTTTGTAAATGTATTATTAAAATTAAATTATCAATTTGGATAATTAGTTATGACTCTAGTTAATAAATAATATTACCATTATCATTTTAGTATAACAAACATGTCGATACAAGAATTTCTTCTTCCTGATGAAAATATTAGATTCCATAGCAAAACAAGTGTAAAATATGGTGAAAAAAAATATAATGTTTTGATTACTGATATTCGAATAATACTTTATGCACAGAGGGGACATATTTTAAAAACTGATGATGTCATTAGTGAACGTTTAGAGAAGTTAAGGGAAATAAAATATTGTGAAAAGGGTTTAGTCTTTAGAAGCGCAAAAATCTCAATTCAATCAAGTATAAATCTTGATATAGTTGGATCTTGCACAGAATTGAAACAATTATTTAATAATTTACAGGTTATTGTTCATTGATATTTAGTATAAATTTACCTATTTAATCCATTTGTATCCCAAAAAAAGAAACAAATTCTAACGTATATCTAGTATAATTTATACTATAGCAATTCGAGTATTTAGGTTATTAATCTCATACATGTGTATTTAACATTTGATTAATATGCTTTTCATATATTTAATTAATCCTATTTGTTTAATAGCCATATTGTCAAAAAATAATTTCTTTTTTATAAATTAGATAAAATATAAAATCAAATATCACTTTTTTGAATTATACAAACAAGAGGTTTATTTGTATTTGTAAGATGAACACTATTTATAATAAAATGTATATTTGATAATAATATACTTACATGGTCTTAGAATTTACAGGAGAAATAACTGATCCTATACATAAGTATATTCGTATTACAGATTTAGAAAAAAAATTAATTGATACTGAAGTTTTTCAACGATTAAGAAAAATAAGACAGCTGGCAGGCGCTCACTTAGTGTATCCAAGTGCTCAGCATACTCGTTTTGAACATTCTTTAGGAGTGATGCATTTAGCAGGACTAGCAGCAGAGACACTTCTAGATAAAGGATATATTACTTATAAAGAAGATGTGGAAAGTTTAAGGATAGCTGCATTATTACATGACATCGGTCATGGGCCTTTTTCTCATCTTTTTGAAGAAGTTCTTAGTGAGAATAAGTCAAAGATAATCAATCATGAAATAATAGGAAAAAAAATAATAAAAGAAACAATAATCATTGATATTTTGGGGAAATATGGATATGATGGTGATTATGTCTGTAAACTTTCTTTTGGAGAATCTCAAAAAATGTTTTATAATGAAATCATAGCAGGAAGTTTATCCGCAGATATTATGGATTATTTGCCTCGAGATAGTTTCTTTACTGGAGCAGAATATGGAAAAGTTGATTATTACAGGTTAATTAGTTCCTTTGAAGTTCTTTCAAACGGTCACTTAGGAATCAATAAATCTGCAATTAATTCTCTCGAATCAATGCTAATCTCTAGATATCAAATGTTCAAAGCTGTATATTTTCATAAAACGGTTAGAGCAGCTGAAGTAATGCTATTGCATTCTCTAATGAGTGCAGATAAACAGCTCAATTTTTCAAATTTTGGTACTGAAGAATATTTAGACTATACTGATGAAAAAACTATAGATATTATTTGCTCCTTAAATGAAAATAAATTTGCTTCAGATTTGGCCATGGATTATAAAAAAAGAAAACTACTGAAGTGTGTTTATGAAAAATTTTTACAAAACAAACATAATGCCTTCAATAAAGAGTTAGCAGGTAAAACAATTAGAGAATTTTTGGAAGGAATAACTGAATATTTGGATATTGATGAACATTTTATATTTATTGATATCTCTCGAGCTCCTTCAATGCCTCTTACCCCGTCCAAAGAAGAATTAAATTCTATAATGATAGTTGATAAGAATTTAGAATTTGAAACACCTACTTCCGATATTCCTTTGATTGATTCAATAACAGGTTTTTTGGATATGATACGTATTTACACACCTGAACGAAATAGAGAAAAGCTAGAAAAAGTGTTACGGAATATTGATCTGTAAAAGGGAATAGAATTGAAATATCTACAAAAAAAACGAATAGTAATAAAATTGAGTGGAAGTATATTTAGTCTAGCTGAGAAGGATGACCAACACAATAATAACTATTACAATAGTTTCAAACAATATAGTGATATTTTAATCAGTCTCACACCTAATGTACAATTAATAGTTATTACTGGAGGTGGAAGTATAGCAAGACTTTATATCAATTTCGCAAGAAAATTAGGACTCGATGAAGCAAGTCTAGACTTGTTAGGTATAGCTATATCAAGAGTAAATGCAAAATTGCTTATTGCTTCTCTGGGTCATTATGCTTACCCAGAAGTCCCAATATCGTTAGATGATGTTGATAGGTTTGTAGAGAGTAATAAAATAATTGTTTCAGGAGGATTACATCCTGGCCAAAGTACTAATGCTACCTCCGCCCTAATTGCGGAAAAGACAAGAGCGAGTGAGTTTATCAATGCGACTGACGTCAACGGAATTTATGATTCTGATCCTAGGACAAATAAAAATGCACAATTATTTGACAAAATTGAATTAGGTAAACTACTACATATACTTTTAAAAGAAAGTTCAATGGCTGGTGAATATGATTTGCTGGATATAGTAGCTTTAAAAGTAATAGAAAGATCTAAAATTAGAACAAAAGTAATTCTCTCCAATCCCATAAATATATCTAATACTATAGAAGGAAGAAAGTTTATTGGAACAGAATTAGTGTTGTAGGTATTAGAGTATTGTGTGCATGAGCTAATGAAATAGATATGATAAACCAATCCAATTTGTAATTTGTTATTATAAAAGTCATTGAACTACATTCAGATCACTGTTTTGATTTCTCCATCAAATTTTGTAAAACCATCAGCAATCATTTTTTCTAGTATATTGTTACCTTCTTCCATTGTCATGGATTTTGATTGTGCTTTAGCATAGCCATCATTATCACAGATAAATAAAATCAGTTCCTTACCATTGGTCAAAGTTCCAAGTAGCATTTCTTCTCCTACTGGTTCAAAGCCAGAAATTCCCTTTTTAATCGTATATGTTAACATAGAAAATCCTGTGTATTCAAAAAGTTTCATCTGAGCTTTTCTTGACCTTTCTTGTCCAAGGAACGCAGCTTTATGATATTGCATTTGGGGTACTTATGTATTGGTGAATAATTATTAATGTCTACCGGGTTTTATTAAAATAATAGTGCTTTTCAACAAATAAATATTTAATGAAAAAGTTTCCTCTGAGTAATTTAACACTTAAATTATTAGTGATATTAATAAGATTTAGAACAAAGTTTGATTAGTCTAGATAATCTATTGATGCAAATGCCGTTTGGTTTTGAATGGATATTTATTATAGTGATTATAGTTGTATTATTCTTCGGGGTAAAAAAAATCCCGGAATTGGCAAAATCTTTTGGTAAGGCTACTGCGGAGTTTGAAAAAGCTAAAATTGAAGCTAAACGAGACCTAGAGAAATATAAAAAAGAAAATACTGATATTGAACGAGAAAAACTAGAATCTATTGCCGAAACTCTAAGAATAGATTATACTGATAAAAATGATGAAGCTTTGAAGAAAGCTATAGAAAACGAAATCAATAAAAATAAAAATACATAAAATAAATTATAATTTTTTCCTTAAACAATTTATTATCCTATTAAAATTCATTAATAATGATTAATTCATCTCAAGTGGTTGATATTGTCAAAAAATATGATAAAGAACATATCAACATTGCTGTTTTAGGTAGTCATTCAGCACTAGAAGTGATGGATGGATGTGTTGATGAATCTATTAGGACAATATGTATCTGCCAAAAAGGAAGAGAAACGCCTTATTTGAGATTTAAAAGATTATCTAATAGTGTAATAGTTTTAAATAGATTCATTGATATCCTAAACCCCGAATCTCAAAAGAAACTACGAGATTTGAATGTCTTAATGATAGCTCATAGAGCTTTTTCGGTTTATATTGGATATGATAATATAGAAAATAAATTTTTAATACCAATATTTGGGAATAGACATCTGTTAAGAGCTGAGGAAAGAACAGCACCTAAAAATCAATATTATTTATTGGATAAAGCTAAAATTAAACATCCACAATTAAAAAAACCTAATGATATATCAGGACCATCTATTGTCAAAGTTCAGGAAGCAAAAAGAAAATTGGAACGTGCTTTTTTCTTTGTCAATTCATTTAATGATTATTTAGAAAAAACGCAATTAAAAATAAAAAATGGATTAATCAGTAGAAAAGATTTAGAATCAGCAATAATTGAAGAATATGTAATTGGTACTTATTTTAATTTTAATTTCTTTTACTCTCCTCTAAAAAAGGAACTTGAATTTTTGGGGATCGAAAGAAGATTACAAACTGATCTACATGATTTTACAACCTCTCTGACCGCAAAACAACAATTAGAGTTAAACATTGAATTACAAAATATAGAGATAGGACACACTCCCGCCAGCATCCGTGAATCAATGTTAGAAAAAGTCTTTGATTTGGGAGATAAATTTGTAAATGCTGTTAAAGAAGAATATCCTCCCGGATTAATAGGTCCTTTTTCTCTTCAAAGTATTATTACTAAAGATTTAGATATATTTGTATACGATGTATC
>JAICEO010000090.1 GCA_025924135.1 Nitrososphaeraceae archaeon
AATAGTTTAACTTATACTCAGGATAATTATGATTTTTAATTGTTATATTAACTTCATTTGTAATTTTAATATTTCATTATATAAAATTAAAGTTTTACTAAAATGATGAGAATAATTCATATTTCTGATACCCATCTTGGAAAGAGGCCAAAAAGAACAAGAACTTCAATTATTAATCAAGAGATAAAACCAATAGAAGATGATTTTTATAACTCTTGGAAAAGGTTTATAGAGGAAATAATAAATCTTGATAAAGATGAAAAACCTGATATCATAATTCATAGTGGAGATTTTTTTGATACTCCGTCAGGAACTGATCCTTCACCACCACCAGAATTTGCAAGAAAAGTAGCTGCAGAGGCATTCAAAAAATTACATGAAAATAATATTCCCATCGTTATAATTGATGGAAATCATGGTCGTTATATGCAATATAGAATTTCACCCATAACAGAATACACAATTTTGTTTGATAATGTATATCTTTTTACGTATTTTGATATAAGAGATAGTATAAGAAATCAACAACCTTTATTCAAAGACTTCCCAACATTGAATTTAAGAATTCATGCACATCCATCATTAGAATCCAATGACTTACCACAGTTATTATTAAAATATGAAGACTGGGTCTATATACAAAACAATAATATTAATCCTAGTATGGTAAACGTATTTTTAGCTCATGGAATGATAGAAAATCATACGTTAAACAGCAATTTTTTGACGGGAGATTATGATTATATTGGACTTGGAGATAATCATAAGATGCAACAAATCAATGATAATACATGGTATGCTGGATCGACAGAATTGTGGAGCTTTAATGAAGAAACTTATCAAAAAGGTTATTTGATTATAGATATTGATGATTCATCTTCTAAATCTAAAATTAAAGTGAATCAAAAACTTTTACCTCAACAGAGAAAAATAGTAAGTGATCATGTAGAAATTTATCCAGATGATAATAATTCTAAAATTATCGATCGCATTAAAAAGGTATTTGAGAAAAATGGACTAAATACACCTTATAATTATCAAACTGCTGCTAGAGTTAAAATAACTATACTAGGTAATAGAAGTTATGGTTCATTTTATAATATCCATGAAATATCATCTTATCTAAATAAAATAACATTAAATAGCAATGACTATAACATAGTAGAATTTATTCTAGAAACGCCCAAATACTATGATGAAACTGTTATTAAACAAATTAGACAAGACGAGACATTTATAGAATATTTAATAGAAGATCCAGAGAAAGAATTTAAAAAATATATTACATCTACTAGAAAAGAAGATCTAAAAAAAAATAATTTAGATTCTAACATGCTTGCTAAACTTTTCTTTGAATCATTAAAGAATCATTAGTGATATTATGAAAATTTTGAAAATAGAATCAAAAAATTTCAAACCATTTGATAATATTTCCATACCATATGAGGGATATCTTGGGGAAGGATTCTTTATTATCAAAGGAAAAAATTCAATGGGAAAAACAAGCATAATAGAATCTATCCTATGGGGTCTACTTGGTGAACATCTAATGGCAGAAAAAGATAGAAAATCTATAATTAAAACTGGAGAGTCTAAATGTGAAGTTGCCATAACATTTGAAATAAGTGACATCCTATATAGAGTAATAAGAACAATTGAAGTTATTAGAAAAAGAAAGTCATTGCAGGACCCTCAAAATGAGTTACTGAAATCATCTGCATTGTTATTTAAAAAAGAAAAAGATGAAGAGAGATTCATTCAGCTTTGTAGAGGTCCGAATATCGTTAATCAAGAAATTGAATCACTTTTGGGAGTATATCCAGAGGTAATTGAAAAAACTGTCTATATTAGACAAAAAGAAGTAGATAAACTTGCACTCGCAGATCCAAGTGAATTAAGAGAATTAATCAAGAACTTATTTGGATTAAATGATTTTGACGACCATATAAAAAAATACTTAAAGAATCAAATTAATAGTATTAATGAAGAAATCAAAGATTTAAAAATACAAATTGGAAGTTTATTAACAGAACAAAATGAATTTGAAAAGCAAAAACAAATTTTAAAAGAAAAAAAAGAAAAACTTGAACTAAAATTACAAGAAATAAAAAATGATAAAAATGCTTTAATTAATTATCCCTCTCAAGAGAAATTAAATAAAATTAAGGTAACTATGGAAAATATAGAGAAATATAAAAAAGATGTAGATTATAAAGAAAAACTGTATAATTATAAAAAAGAAAACGTACTAGTACAAGAAAACAGAATACAAGATTTTCAAGATAAAATATTTCTCCAAAATTCAAAAATTTTAAATCTTTCAAAAGAACTACAAGAATTTCCACCAAAAGATACTATAAGAAAAGCTAGTGATATCTTAAAAGGAATAGATAATGATGAAAAACAAATAAGAAATTTAATATCAAAATCAAAACAAAAGTTAAATATAGATATTCAAAATATATCAATAAATAATGTAGAAGAACTTAAAAAAGTTAAAGAAAAAAATCAAATTGAATTAGAAAAGATTGACAAGGAAAGAATTTCGATATTGACTATAATAGAGGAACATAAAAAACTTCTTATGTCTAATCAGCTATTATATGAAATTCAGGACAATAGCATTAAGTATATACAAGATAGAGATAAATGTCCAATATGCAATAATAATATTAATGATAAGAATACATTAATATTTGATCTCAAACGAGCAAAAGAAAATATATTTAATAAAGAAAATTCATTTAAAAAAGAGATAAATCTATTAGAACAAAAATTAAAGAAAATAGAGACAGAACTTGACGAAAAAAAAGGAGTAAGACAATTAATCGAAGTTATAGTTACCATAGTAAATGGATTAATAGAAAAACGTTTCATTTTTTATGATGAGTTAAATTCTCTTTCAGAAGTATATAAGCGATATGATAAACTAAATAATTTAAATTCAAGAATAATTGATGATCTTCTTTTGTCCGTATCAGAGATAGAAAATAATATTTTTTCATCAAAAGAACTTTTAAAAAATTTTAAAGAAAGGATAGAAGCTGAAAAAATTAAGCTTGAAAAAATGAAGAAAGAAATAAACATATTCAATAAAGAGAAAAATGATGTTTTATTAAAATTGGAATCAAATAAATTAAATTTACAAACATATTGTGAGGAGATAAAAGTATCAAATATTCATAATCTATTAGCAAATTTTTGTTGCAATAGTATTGATGAACTAATTTCAAAAAGACTTAATATTACAGTAAGAATTGAAGAAAAAGCTAAAACTATTGAAAATATTCAAGGGGATATTTATTATCTGACAGAAGAAATTGAAATAAGAGGAAAGAAAATAATCAGTTTAAGAGTTGCAGAAAAGAAACTTAAAGAAAAAGAATATTTGTTAAAACATGTTCTATTTTTACTTGGAGAAATAGATGGCTTTATTTCTAACGATATCGTTGAAGGAAGATTGTCTGATGTTTTAATGAAAAGTACTAATTTTTATCTAATACCTTTTACAGAAGGTAGATATGAAATCGCTAATATATCATCTACAATGAGAAAAATAAAAGATAGAATATCTCATGGTTTAACTTTAACTTTGGTAGATAATAAAGATCACATAACAAAGAATAAAGAACAACTAAGTGGAGGGGATGAATCAGCTCTTGGTCTTGCACTTCGGATTTCTATATCAAAGCTTATGTCGACTATCAGACCTTTCAAACACGTAGAAAAAAAAATACCTATGATAAATTTTATTATAATGGATGAACCTATGACCAGTCTGGATGAATTTCGAAGAAACGTAATAATGAATATTTTGATGAAAGATCAAAGCTTTAAACAAATCTTTCTTATATCTCATGCTGAAATAAATGAAGAAGAGAATAATTATCATTCTATAGTAATAAATGATAATGAAAATTCTAAAAGAATGGTAGAATATTTCCATTAAAAATTTTATTTAAATTATATACACAAATTTGTTATTTTAAATTATTAGACTGAAAATTGACAATGAAATGTATAAATCAAATGCCACTAATTGTAGTATGATATAAGAACAAAAATACCTATAAAGAGGAATTTCCCTTAAAAAATTACCGCAATTTAAGGAATTTGTTATATCAAGGTTTAATTTATCCATTATGAATTAAATATAAAATGAAACTATATAAAAAATTAACAATTATTAACACTATATTAGGAATAACGGTATGTATTATAATTTTGTTAATATACTTTTTTATAAATTCATTAATTATTATACCTCTTTTAGGGCTTTTTTTAGGAGGTATTATTTTACATGTTTTCATTGTATTAATTATCAATTTAGCAGGAATAGTTTCTATATTTTATATTAAAAATACAAGAATCGTGGGAATAGCTTTAATTATTTATGGAACATTAGTATTAGCTACTGCTACTTTTTTCGGAATACCAGTCGGCATACCTGGATTTGTTTTATTTGTTATTGCTGGGATATTAGCATTAAAAGAAAAACAAGTAGTAAAAGAATCAAAATGATATCAAATAAATATTTCAAAGAGAGGCTTTTCTAACCTTGTTATATAAATTAAAAATGAACAAGGAAAAGGTAAATAGATTGGTTCAACAGATATTAAAGATCAGGTAAATAGTCTTCTCACAGAGATGGCAACATAATAGTTCTATTAAATAACCGAATCTCATTCAAAGCAGTCGCTGCCTAGTGAAATTGCGGATGTTGCAGTGAATTATCTCTATATAATTGATTTAATCTATTTATAAGTTTAATTGATGATATTATGTCTTAAATTGAGTTTACCAATTAATAATATATTTAATAAAATAAAAAATTATACATCTAAATAATATTCTAAATAGTTTATATAATTAATAAACATTGAAATAACAGATTATAATCATTATCAAAAATATCTTATGAAAATTACAAAACCTTCTATTATTTATTTTCTCCTTGTCTTTGTACCTATTTCAGTTATTTTAGATTTAGTTCATGCAGATCACATTATAATATTTATTATTGCAGTAATAGCATTAATACCACTTGCAAAACTCATAGGTGATTCAACAGAACACCTTTCTACACATTATGGATCTACTCTAGGATCTCTTTTAAATGTCACCTTTGGAAATGCAGCAGAAATAATAATTGCAGTAGTAGCTATTAATGCTGGTCTAATAGACCTTGTAAAAGCATCAATTACTGGTGCCATTCTTGGAAATATTATGCTTATTTTTGGTTTGAGTATGATTGCTGGGGGGATTCGTAAAAAGGAACAACTATTTAGTCGTGAAAATGCAGGACTTCAATCAACCATGATTTTCTTAGCTATTATTGGATTGGCAATTCCCACTGTCTTATCAAGTACTATACTAAAACCTGCTGAAATTGAAAACCAAGTTAAAATACAATTTTTAAGTGATGCCTTAGCAATTATATTATTATCGGTATATATAGCAGGAATTGTATTTACATTTTTTACTCATAAACACTTATTTGTTTCTCCACAAATGGAAGAGGAAAATAACAATCACAATATTGACACCACAACCAAACATTGGGATAAAAAAAGAGCATTCTTTATGCTAGCTATTAGTATGGTTGGAGTTGTAGTCGTAAGTGAGATTTTGGTTGGATCTGTAGAAGAAACTAGTAAACAGTTTGGTTTTGGGGAAGTATTTGTTGGAGCTATTATAATTGGAATAGTTGGGAATGCTGCAGAACATAGTAGTGCTATTATTCTTGCTAGAAAAGGTAAAATTGATCTATCCATAGGAATAGCGGCTGGTTCAGGAACTCAAATAGCACTTTTTGTTGTACCACTCTTGGTAATATTTGGAATCATTTTAAATCAGCCATTTACATTAGAATTTACAATTTACGAATTAGTTACATTATTTCTTGCAGCTATTATTCTTAATTTGATTGCACACGATGGTAGAAGTAATTGGTTTGAAGGAGTAATGCTCACGGCAGTATATGTCATTATTGCTATGGGATTCTATTTTATTGGATGATAATTTGAATTAAAATAACAAAGATTACCTTTTACAGTATCCAAAAAATAATATTACACCAAAAATAATTTTCTCATACTTCACTTATAGTAAATTTTACCATTTTAAATTATTTATATTTTATGAGTATCTGTTGTTAATGATCAATAAAAAAAATAAAAATTATCTTAACAAGTCACATAATGATTTAGGTAAGAATTGATAGCATTGTGCAAGAAAATCATCTTGTTTAGGGACAGGTTTTTTATCGTATTGTTGTAATACGGAAGATTCTTCAGAGCCTCTAGGTCCTAATACTACCTCCACTTTCTCTATTTGATTATTCCTTAAAATTTTCAAGGTAACAGTATCTCCAACTTCTTTTTCTCTCTCTAGATAAGTTAGAATATCATCTATTTTCCTTACTTGTTTATCATCTATTGCTACTATTATATCACCATCAGAGTCTATTATTTCTCCTCTTTGGTTGTATGTTATAGTTCCCTTTTGTAATTTACCTGATTTTTCGGCTGGACTACCTGGAGTAATATCAGTAATTAAAAAGCCTTTTGATTCCTTCAATCCAAAAATTTTAGCCAATTGAGGAGTTATATCCATTCCAACAACACCAAGATATGGATGAAGATATTTTCCTGATGATATAATTGATTGAACAACTTTCTTTACTGTATTGGAGGGTACAGCAAACCCTATTCCAGCATTAACACCCGTATTAGAATATATTGCAGAATTGATTCCTATTACTTCACCTTTCAAATTTAATAATGGGCCACCAGAATTGCCAGGATTAATTGCAGCATCTGTCTGTATAATATCTGGAATATTAAAATTCAGAGCGAATTGAGAAAATGGAGAATTGCTATCATCAATTGATGGTAGCAATCTTCCTAGACCACTGACTATCCCTACTGTTAAAGATCCTGATAAGCCAAAAGGATTACCAATAGCTGCCACAGTATCCCCAACTCTAAGAGATGAAGAATTACCTAAAGGAATTGGACTAAGAACTATATCTATTGGATCTGAAAGTTTGAGAACAGCTAAATCGCTGTAAGGATCGTGACCAATTAATTTAGCCTGATATGAATTTCCATTTGAGAAAGTTACTAGGTAATTATTATTTCCTTGGTTAAAAGTAACAACATGATTATTTGTAATTATATGACCATCCTTATCATAAAGAAAGCCAGAACCTAAACCTTGCTGTGCATTAGAAAGAGGATCAATAATAGTTATTTGAACTACAGATTTAGAAGTTTGTGAAAACAAATCTTGAATTTTTAGCTCAGTAGAATTATTTTGTTCTACTAAATTATCTGATATTTGACCTAGTGCATAACCAGTATTATTGTTATTAGAAAACAGTAATGTTAATAATATAAAAGATGATAAATATAAAATATGAGAAATTTTAATTAACATTTACTATTTAATTATTAAAGTGTAATATTAATTTAATCAATCTAACAATATTCTATTAGAAAATCTATATTGTCATAACTAGAACTCGATGTTTTTACTACTACTCTTGATGCTAAATGTTATTTGTCTTGGAAAGTTCATACCAATTGATAAATTAATATATTCCTTCGTGTTTGCTTATTGATATGATATTGTATTGCATCGTTATATTGAATTCTATGATATTCAGTATATATGTGTCTTTAAATAAAGATAGTATATAATGATAAATTTTTTTTAATGTAATATCATTTTGACTTTCTATATTCTATCATCCTTTTCCTCCTGTTGATTTATTGTAATAAATAAAATGTGTTACAATATTGTAAAATTATTTGACTTTCCTATAACAATATAATGAAATCTAACTATATTAAGGATGCGATACAACTACTAGCTGATTTTACATATTTTGATTGTTGTTTGTTTACTAAGAATAGTGAGAATGGTTGGATATATGATTTGATATATTATGATATAATATATTTATATAAATAACAAGTCTGAATTCCTATTTAATTTAACTTTTAATGTTTTGAAATTTGTTCAAATTTAAAATGTTATGAAAGTTCATAATTATTAATAACGTAATAAATTTTTAAATATAACATGTTTATTCTATTGTATGTATGCGCATTTGAGTTATATTATTATAATTTTATTATTTATTATTAGTATAACAGTAATTACTTCCTTGGGTATTACAGCTGAAGTATATAATAATAATACATCATTTAATGAAACTAGTATAACTATGATCAATAAAACAGACCCCAAAAACTCTTCTTCAGAAACATGTGTAATGCCCAAGTGTCCCAGTGAAAAGGTATGTATACAGGTATGTCCCGAATCTCTCCCTCCAGTTTAATATTGCACTATTAAATCAATTAATTTTATTTGTATCTATATATAACAGAGGTTCATGAAAATTGTCTTTATCTCCAGTAAAATAACCATGACCATTACCATTACACAAATCCGAAAGATTTGTGCCTGAAGTTAGAAGATAATTTTTGACATCATTTGGAGATGCTTCTGGATGTAAACTTATGTACAATGCTGCTGCGCCCGCAACATGAGGAGCAGCCATGCTTGTACCAGTTAATTTTGTGTATGAATTAGATTTAAAAGTAGAATATATATCTACACCAGGTGCTGATATATCTACGACATTACCATAATTACTAAAACTTGCAAGCATATCATCAGCACCATAGGGAGTTGGTGGCCCATTACCTCCACATTTTCCATCGGTATCGGCTATTGCAGATACAGTTATTACTTCCGGATTATTCGCTGGTGTAAAAGTTCCAGCATCTTTTCCTTCATTACCCGCAGCAACTACAATGGTAATACCCGCTTTTATTGAATTATTTATTGCAATATCTAATGCGCCTGATTCACATTCACAACCTAAACTTAAAACTGCAACGTCAACTTGATTTTGATGTTGATTAATGTAGTCCAATCCTTTTATTAGAGTAGAAATTTCTCCCATTCCTGAGCTTTCGAGTACTTTGATAGCCCATAATCTAGCTCCAGGAGCAATACCAACAATGCCAAAAGAATTATCTTTAGCGGCTGCAACTCCTGCAAGATGCGTACCGTGGCCGTGGTCATCATCCGCATTAATTGTTCCTGGAATAAATGATCTTTCATGAAATACATTTAGATCAGCGTGATCTAAATCTATTCCAGTGTCTAAAATCGCTATATCTGCATCAACAAAATTCGGGTTGATATTGTTTACACTTTCACCATCTTCTACTCTATCTACATTTGCGGGTATAATTTGATTTTCTATAGGTGTATCTATAAAAGCTGATATTTTCCTATCATTTCCCATATATGCCACCAATGGATTATTTTTTAATTGCTCTAAGACTTTTTCATTAGGAATCTTTATTGCTAATCCTTTTACTACATTATAATAGACGTATAATAATTCAGTTCCTGTCTCTTTCAATTCAGAATTATAAAATTCAACTGGATCTATTGAATTACTTTCTTCTTTATTATCTTGAAGATATATAATATATTGATTAGGAATTATATTAGTACTTTCTAAATAACGGT
>JAICEO010000091.1 GCA_025924135.1 Nitrososphaeraceae archaeon
ATAGATACTGATAATATGCCATCTAGTTTTGATATTGTTTCTGCTCTCTGTTTTAAATTTCCATCTCTAAGATAGATATGTAACATACCCTTTTTAATTCCCAATATTTTGAAATTTGGGATATATTCTTGAATTACTATATTTGAAAGTAATATTATTCTAGTCCTCCTTTGAATAGTGCTAAGAGGTATTTTTAATGTTGACGAAATTTTCTTGTTATCATAACCAAGAACAAGCAAAGTAATTAGTTTAAAGTCTACCTCATCGAACTTGATTTTGTCATTATTTATACTGTTTGCAATTTGCAATTAAGAGCAGCAGAACCTAGAAAAGTTTGTCATATTATTATTATCTAATTATATAGTAACAAACATTGCTTATAATATTTTCTATTAAAACAGTGTCTCGATTTACAAACAAGCAATAAATGATTTGTATGACATATTATCAAGTTGTTAATAGTTTTTAATATCATTTTAGCATAATATGACTTTACAACATTCACAAATACTAAATGATTAGTAGTAATGCTAATTCTAATCTTTTAATAAACTAAAGAATTAAACTGAAATCATCTTTCTTACGGCATTAAATTAGAAAGGAAAATATCACAAGTTCAAGATTTGTTATTAACCATCAATTTTTTTTATTCTTAGAAAATAGAAAATCACAATCGAGAATAAAAGAAATTTAATATACTTTGAGAAGTATTTTGTAATCTTTACAAGGTAATGTCTTTTATATTTTCAAATTCATCATATTTGGGATTAATTTGCAATTTTTTTATACCTTTGAATGAACTCTAAGCGATTGGTTAGTTCATATATTTTGCGACTATGTGTAAAAGTTGATACATTCTTAGTGGCTTATGAATAAGTTCTAAATCCAAGTTATTCTTTACAATATCGGTGGCTGCAGTTATTAATACCATTTCGATTCTTGAATTTATGTCTGCTATTTTGTTAGCCAACTCACATCCAGTGATTTGAGGCATTTTATAGTCAATAAGAACTAGACGAAAGTGATTGTTATGATGATGAATATAGTCTAGCAGTAAGAAAGGATTAGTAAAACCAGATATATCATAGCCATTCCCTCTTAGTAATTCTGTAAATAAGTTAACTATATCTTCATCATCATCTACAAATGCTATTGCTTGATACTCAGATTTCATCTAGCCTCGCCGACAATAATGCTTTCCCATTATTGTTTAAAGATACGTTCACAATATCGAGTAATTTTTGTAGTGTCACAGGTTTCTTAAGAAGTTCAAAGTTAAGTCTATTGTTGTCTTCAATATTATCATACGCGCTGATGAGAATTACTTTGATATTTCCGTTTAATTCTTTGACCTTAGTGCCCAATTCAAATCCATTCAAATAAGGCATACGATAATCAGAAATCACTAGTTGGTATCTATTTGGGTTATTTAGTAAATGCTCAAGCGCTACTTTCGGATTGGTAAATGCGTTTACGCTATATCCATTCTCCTGCAAGGCTATTTTGAAGGTTTCACAAATGTCAGGTTCGTCATCTACTATAACAATTGATTTAGATGACGATGATGATAAGGATGAACAACTTGTTAATTGAGTAAATGATTTATTAATATCATTAAACTTTGACGTTTAATATCATCGGACCCACCATTTTAATGATTTACAAGAATTATTATACACACTATTATAACGCTAGTAATACATATAACACTTCTACATGTTTACTGCGATATACAGTTACTAATTTTTATTTTGAAATCAATTAGGAAAAATAATTTGTTGAATTTTTTGTTACTAAGATTAATAAAATATCACTAGTAGAATAGATTATTAATAATTATTGTCATAGCCTCAACTATGATGGTAGTAGTAAGGGTGAATTGGTTTGTAGAACTAGTACTAGTACTACAACGGATCCAGGCTATGACTTTTGCAAAAGGTGTTTTGCTTACTTTTTTGCCTAAATTTTTTGGCGAAGGTATACTTAGTTAACTTGAGATTGGATATATTGATTTCTGGATCTCGTTGTTTACTTTGCATATCTGTATTAATTATATAATAATATCGCTAGAGTAATAGATTAATCAAATTAATACTCAATATTCCTATGATAAAATACTAGATTCAAAAATGCTTTATGACGGTTCAATAACTGAAGAATTAGTCGAGGATTGGATTCAGGAACTCAAGCAAGCGGATATTCTAGATGAGGATGGAAACCTGATCTATGTCAAATTTTAACACTACTTCTAATCAAAATCAAAATATCTATCCAAAGTCTTGTACTTATGGATGCAATACTCAGATCTATTGGAATACTGCAACAAATGAGTATTGGGAAGTTTTTACAAAGAAAAAACATATTTGTCCTAATCGTCAACAACAATCTAAACCAACAACTACCACTACAACACCACCAACAAGGTCAACTTATTACCATAAAAAACCATGGTCCAATACTCAACCAAAACCAAAAATGTCCAATTCCTGTGAATTATTAATTGGACCAATCCAAGATATTCAAAGAAAATATGAGATAGTATCTGATATCGTAATTGTTGAATATAATGGTAAGGTTCATGGTTCTCAAAGAGAGAGATTCAAATACTGGCCTTATTGATTTTGTTGGTATATTATGAAGTTCCTTTAGGACCGAGAGATGAAGTGAAAAGGAAGTTCGGGAATTATGTCCTTATAGCCATGTCTGGTTAATACTTTAATCTAAACATATTCCTGGAACAGCGATCTTCTTGAATGCATGTGCCGAAATGACTAAACTATTATCATCATATTTCATCAATGGTGATTGCGTTTCTGAACTAAAAATTAGTGTTTTAACTGCATTCTTATACTGTTCTATTGACTCCCAAAGTTCATACATAATGAATACGCTACTCTTTCCAATTCCCTTATGTAGTTGAGCAGAAATAAATCCAGGTTGTTTTTTAAAAATAGCAGCGTCTATTGCCCAATCCTTTACAAACTGTTCAACCTTATTCGGTTCTACGTTCAATTTGACTATACAATTACAGAACCATCTATTTTTTCTTCGATCTGATCTTTAAATTTAACTCTCTCATCCATTTCAACATATTGTGCCATTATTATGACTCAGAATAGATATAATATGATTATTTTACTTTTGTTATGAAGTTTCTATAGAAGTAAAGGGGATGAAGTAAGCAAAAATATCAAAACTTGCTAGAAACTATATAGTTTTACAAAGAAATTATTAATGATTAAAAATTATATTTAGAAATTATATTACTAGTATTTTTTATTGTTTAACTAAATATTATTTGTGCAACATGATCATCTGTTCCTAATGCTTTCTGCAATCTCTTCTAACAGCGCTAATAAAAATTCCTATTGTTATTCTTGAAATTTATGAAGATAAATAGTTTTTTGTTTTTGTTAGAGATACATATTCATCAGCCAAATTTTCATTCACGATCATATGATCTTCTCCAAAGATTCGTTTGGAATTTTTATATTTATTGATGAAGAAATCAGTATTCATTTTATTGTATTATATTAATTTTTTGCTTAGACACCAATTATCTATAAATATAAATTCCTTTTATAAATTACAACATATATAATTATAAATTATCACTAAACTTTCTCGATTGTTCATCGATTTCCTGTTGGGGATTTTTGACAACCTTTTTATATTCATCCCTATGTTCTCTTCTGTCTAATTCTTTTTCATGCTCTTCTCTTACATGGTGTAATCTATCTTTTTCATGAATGAATTCCTTTCCGCATCCATTACATTTTAATATCGTAATATGATGTATATGTCTTGAATGTTCAATTAGTTCTTCGTAAGTTTCGAATTTTTCTTTGTCCTCCTGACAGACAAATTTCTTATGATGAAAAAAGTTCATTACATAACGAATGTTAATGGTATATTAAAACTATTTGTTTTTAAAAACATTGTCACTATAATATTTAAATCAATTTATTTATTTATTTATACCATTTTTTTATATATTTTATAAAATTGGTTCCACATAATAAATTATATTTTAACATAAAACAATAAAAAAAAGTAATATAATCCACAATGGAGAATCACTAATACTCTCAAATTCTTAAAAAGTTATTAAGAAGATTTATCATATTATTATAATGAGTGATGAATCTCAAAAAGAGGAAATAAAAGATGAAACGCATCAATTACAAGATATAGAGCAAGATGAACTTGAGGATGATGATGACGAGGATGAATTTGAATCGGAGGACGAGGAGGAATTTGAAGTTGAGGAGGTAACTGAGAACCAAGAAAAAAATACATAAAGAGTGAATACAGTTTTGTTAGATAAATTTGTTAATATATGATATTTATAAAATAAGTATTAAACATATTAAAAAATAATTATTTGTAGTATCATTTTTAATTCTTAGATTATTTTATTGTCTAAAACTGAACATCAATTTCTTAATAATTGTATTAACATTAATTTTAATAATTTTTAATATATCAAATAAAATTTTAAATTTAAAAATTGTTCTATTGAGTAACTAATATAACAATTTTCAATCAGGTCTAAGGAAAAGTAAATAGACTAGATATATTTTTTTATCTTAATAATCAATATGCATCACTTTCTGTTACCAATTGTTTTAATTTCTTTCAACCTTCCATTTAGGTGCAGTAGGTCTGTGATAGTTATTGTACTTTAAAATTAATTTTTTCAAGTAAATGTTCAAGATCTTGTCAAAGAATAAAAAGAATGAAATCCTATTATAATTTTAAAAAAAAGTATAGAAAAAAATAAAAATAGATACTCCGAGTTTACTATAAAATAACATGGAAGTTCATAAAAACTCATCTACCGTAGAATTTCAGGAATATATGATGGATATAATCAACAAAGGAGCTTTATCTCTTATGCTTTCAATAGGTCATAGAGTTGGTCTTTTTGATACTATGGTATCTCTTCCTCCGTCAACAAGTAAACAAATTGCAATTGCTTCAAACTTAAACGAAAGATATACTCGAGAATGGTTAGCAACAATGGTAGTTGGAAAAATTGTGAACTATGATCCCTCCAATGATCTGTATTTCTTTCCAAAGGAAAAAGCAGATCTTCTAATTAGAGATACAAAGACATACAATTTTGCTGCTTCCATGCAGTGGGTACCCATACTAGGCCAAGTTGAGGACGAAATTGTAAATTGTTTCAAGCAAGGAGGAGGTGTTCCATACTCCTCATACAAACGATTTCATGAAGTGATGGAAGAAGAAAGTGCTCAAACAGTATTGTCTGTTCTTTTTGAATCCATAATTCCTCTAGTACCTGACCTTGAAGATAGGCTAAAAAAAGGAATAAATGTTCTAGACATTGGTTGTGGTAGTGGTCGGGTCATGAATATGATGGCAAACCAATTTCCACACAGTAAATTTACAGGTTATGACATTTCAGACGAAGCAATAAAAAATGCACAGTCTCAATCTTTAATAACTGGTAATAAAAATGTCGATTTTAAAGTAAAGGATGTTTCTAAAATTTTAGATCCACAAACAAATCTATCTTTTGATTTAATTACAGCGTTTGATGCCATACATGATCAAGCTGAACCTGGAAAGGTTTTAAGAAATATTGTCTCTATATTGAAACCTGGGGATGGAATTTTTTTGATGCAAGATATCCTTTCATCATCTTTACTTAAAAATAATCTAGATCACCCCTTAGGTATATTTCTCTATACTATTTCATGTCTTCATTGTATGAGTGTATCGCTTGCTCAAGATGGATTAGGACTTGGTGCAATGTGGGGAAAGGAGAAAGCAGTTGAAATGCTTAAAGAAGCCGGCTTTACAAACGTTGAAGTTAAACAGCTCCCTCATGACTTCCAAAATTATTATTACATATGCCGTATAAAGTAAGTTACAAACACTACATAACATTCTTAATAGTTACCATTCATTTAACAAAGTCTAAAAGATTAGTATGGTTGAACCATTAGAACGGGCGATTTCGTCATATGTGAGCAAAAAATTTGTAATGGTTGATGAAAATGTTTCTGTCGCCAATGCAGTAAAACTTACCCAGCCAAAAAACATTGAAACAATCATTGTTACATCTAATAATGGAAAAGCTGTAGGTATAGTAACAGATAGTGATATCTTAGAGAAGGTTGTAATAAAAGGAGATGACTCTGATTTAGTTTATCTAAAATCTATAATGACATCTCCAATTTTGACCTTGCATAATACCGCAAGTCTCAAACAAGCAATTGAATTGATGAGAGTACGAAAAATTAAACGTGTTCCAATAGTTGATTCTCATAATAAAAATGCTCAAATTATAGGGATTGTTACACAGAAAGCCCTTGCAGAAGCGATTCGAAATTCAGTAATAGAAAAAACTTTTCAAAGTTATAGAGTTTCAATAAAAGAAAATTACAAACCAATTTTTGGTAATCTAGGTTTTATTATGCAATTTGCAGGAATCTTAATGATTGTTCCTGCAATATTTGGAACATTATTAAATGAATTAGAATCTGCAGCATCAATTTATCTTGCAGTTATTTCAATGTCTTTGACTGGGTTTATTCTAAATACATTCGGAGAGAAAAGTACGTTAAACTTGAAGCAGTCTTCGATTGTTGTGGTCTCCAGTTTTACACTATTAAGTCTTTATGGAAGTTTACCATATATATATGTCAATCCATTTGATTTAAATTTTGATTCTTTATCCCTTTTTGTAAGCTCAGTTCTTGAAAGTTCTTCTGGTTATACAACTACAGGTATTTCTACTATCGAAAGCCCTGAATCACTTCCAGAAAGCTTGGTATTTTACCGATCTTATACACAATGGGTAGGTGGGTTAAGTTTTGTTTATTTGGTGATGGCTTTGTATTATCCTGAAACCAAATTGGCTACAATGAAAAATATGATAGCAGGAGGGATTCTTAAATTTAGACAATTATTGTCTACTATTAGTATTATATTTGTCATATATACCGTTATTTTTATTTTATTAATATTTTTTATGGGTAACATACACTTGATCGAAGCAGTATCTTTATCATTTACAACTCTTGTTACAGGAGGTTTTATTCCAGATTCTACAATTTTCGATTCAATTAATTCCTATCAACTAATATTGATTATGGCAGGTATGATGATTGCTGCTTTACCATTTGGTTTTCATTATGGTATTTTTAGCAAAGAGGTAAAATCTCGAAGATTAAGTATGGAGATAATTGTCTATCTATTTTTTGTATTGCTTTTGACAGTTTTATTTATAATAATAGAACCTTCCATTTCCACACATGATTTGCTTACCTCAGTATTTCATGTTGTAAGTGCATCTACAACAACAGGATTTTCGTTCATTAATCTATCGTCTTTATCATTGGAAGGAAAACTATTTCTTATTTTTGTAATGTTAGTAGGAGGAACAGCATTTTCAACTGCAGGGGGAATAAAAATAGCTAGATTATTATTAATTTTCCAAAAATTAAAAGGTAATACAATATTTTTATCTATGTCTGATGCGTTTACCCCATTATCAATTTCGTCAACTGCAATTCAATTTCGTAAACATGGAGAAGGACAAAAATTATCCATCAAGAAAAAAAATGGGTCAAAATCAAAAAATGGTCTAGTTTACCATGATAGTCAAAAACTATCATTATTATCTGATAAAGCATTTAGAGATGCAATTTTTGTAATTATATTATTCATTATACTTTCAGTGATAAGTGCAACTACTATTTCTTATCTTAATAAAAATGATTTTGTAGATGCATTATTTGAATCTTCATCTGCTCTTTCAAATACAGGTCTTTCAGTTGGAATAACTACCATGGATTTGGATTTAGTGTCCAAACTTATTTTGTCAATTAATATGGTATTGGGTAGGTTTGAAATAATAGCACTACTATATATTTTCATTTCCAGATTAAGGAGATAGTCTGTAAAAAGTATTCTGTGTATATTATTTTCTTTCTCAGAGAAGGTACTCCCATGGCTTCACAGATTTAATTCATTATGATAGTTACGTAATTCAAAATCATCGTTACTTAAATTTTATTGTATACATGATAATTAAAATTTAGAAATCTCACGATTGGGTAGATAATATAAAAAACCAAATGAAAAAACTCTTGTATTTGGATAAATCTGTTTAAAGTTCTCTATATCAAGACAATCGATATTTTACCCTTTTTTGATAAAAACCCCTAAAATAAAAAAAATATTAGTGTTATTTGGTAAAGTACTTGCTACTACTCAATACATAAGCTAGTGTATTTCATTTTTTTGTATTACTAAAAAAGAAGTAATGAATAATTCAATGTCCAGACAGTTTAACTGGGTGTTCTTTCGATACTGTATTCTATTTAATTAAAGCATATAATAAATGTTTTAAAATTAATATCTGCTATCATGAATAGTTTTTATCCTTATTTGTCATCTTTATTTATTTCACTTCTTTTATTTGAAATAACATTCGAATATTATTGTTAGACAATTGTTCTATTGCTTGCTTTGTTGAATTAATTTAGATATACAGTACTTTCTAATCAATTATCATCAGTAGTTATAAATCTAATTCTTTGTATTCAAATTTTGGACACTTTTTGTTATTATACTATAAAATATTTTGATAGTATAAATAAAATGGTTTCATAAATATTGATCATGTGAATCTTAAAACTTAAGATTTCTATCGCTTGTTTAGTATTCGATTTGAAATGAATAAATAAAAGATTATTTTATGAGTGAACTATTCTCTTCTATTCTATTAAAGGTCAAAAATGCTTCAAGTAGTTGTTTTGTAATATAAGAAAAATTCATAATGAGAAATTTATATTAATTAGAACTATGAGCCTAGAGGTGTTAATTAATCTTTACGTTCAATTTTAAATCCTATCTTTACTTCTGCTTGAAATTCCTTAACTTGATTATCCAGTATTCTAAATGTAACCCTGCCCAACTCTGCCCATTCTATATTATTTATTGTTTTAGAGGCTTCAGTAATAGCTTCATTGACTGCATCATCGATGCTATTAGGAGAAGTCCCTATAATGTGGATATATTTGTAAACCATAGAGCTAGACAGTTTTCATTACTTAAAAATTTTCTTAATCTTATTAATTTAGTAAAATAGATAAGAAATTAATTATCAAATATTGGTGGGATGTCTTTGTTAATAAGTTTCGACAGGAATTTCTTGAATATATTATCTTGACCATTTGGAACATTTGACTCCCTAGAATCAAAAGTCTTGAAATTATTATTATTATTATTATCTTGACCATTTGGAACATTTGACTCCCTAGAATCAAAACTCTTGAAATTATTATTATTATTATTATCTTGACCATTTGGAACATTTGACTCCCTAGAAT
>JAICEO010000092.1 GCA_025924135.1 Nitrososphaeraceae archaeon
CACCAATGCAAGGATGCGAGCTATCTAATAAAATATCAACAATAAATCCAAATATCAAAATGGTAATAATAACTGCATATGATAATGTAATAAATAATGATTTAAACCTCGAAATTGTCAAAAAACCAATAACAAATACTACTCTGTTGGAAATAATTCATCATTATTTGAATTGACAATATCATTAATATGGTTAACTTGATTTTATTGGTTTGAAATTTAAATTTTTTTACCATCTTTGATATTCTCTTTGATAATCAGGATACAAAATTTCAAAACTTGATAGATAGAACAATCAAAAATCAAAAAAATTAAAGAATTAGCTTTATCAACTCAAAGAAGAACTAAATCAAAAACATGACATAATAACAATGACTAAAATTTTATTAGTAGATGATGAACCAGATGTCCCTTATACAATATAGAATATTTTAGAGGATAATGGATTTGCAGTATAGATACTTTTAATGACCCTATTTTAGCATTGAATTGTACTAGGAGAAATTTAGAAAAACTCGATTGGCATTTAGTAAAACAATTGGTGAAAAGTATTTTATTCAAAAGCCAATCAAAACTGAAGATCTACTTAAAAATTAACCTCTATAATTAATATCTAAAAACTATATAGGTAGATGGCATATCTATGTTATCGTTATGTTATTGAAAGGTGTAATCTTTTATCCTCTTTTTTATTACTATAATTTAGACTCTTTTAACACCGCTATCTGTGTAGAACTTACATATTCATACTTTATAAAAACTTTATAAGTATAAAAGTAATAGTAAAATAGAGGAATGTATCACAATCTCTAATGAGGTTAAAAAGTTATGGTTACACTTTTCTTGAACCCACTATATCTTCAAATTTATGGTTTGTTGATTCTAAAGGTATAGTAATTGCATGTTGAAAGATGAATGTTAGAAATCCTTTAATATTTAGAAAAAATTATTACTACATTTTCAAAACTTTTTAGCAAATAGAAAATAATACTACTTACTGAACCTATGTATTAGCAAAGTTCAAATCCTTCTGAACTCCTTCTGAACTCAACAAGCCAATGATTATTTTATTTATCTCAAAATAATTTAAAATAAGTTTCTAATAATAAAAGCTAATACAATGTAATGATAAAACCAATACTAATTTTTATTTGTAAATAATAGGAATAATATTGTAGTACAATTTGATTAACTTTTCTTGTGGTATTAATATTAAAATAGTAAATCACATTTCTAACAATATGGGAAATAGAAGCCGGACAGAAATAGTGGATAGTATTCTTGATGCTGCAAAAGGAGAAGGAGAAACCAAAACAAAAATTATGTACTTTGCATTTCTAAGCTATAACCAATTAAATGAATACCTTTCTATTTTGATAGAAAACAATCTATTAGAGTATCTTGATGGAACTAGAACATTCAAAACTACAGAAAAAGGATTACACTTTCTACAAATGCATAACGAAATTAAAAAATTGTTACCACAAACTACTACAGTTAAAAATGACTAATTAAATTAATCAAGATTTTTTGTTGGCAGCTAAAGTCTAGATAATAATTGAATTTGTCTAAAATAATAATAATAAAAGAATATGATAAACATGTTATTGGATTAGTAAAAGAACTAAGAAGGATGAGAAAAGAAGGATTAACCAACTAAAATATGTATATAAGATTATAAAATAGAATAGATAGTAGACTTTATAACAAAAAATTTAACAAATCATTTTCAGAATTGTTTTAACTAATAAAAATTAGCAACAGAAATTCATGCTAAATATTAACTAATGTAATTTAGTAATACTATGTTAGTAACTGTACCTAAGCACTTCAATTATATTTCAACTATCCAAAAATTACGATGCACAAATCAGTAATAACTCTTAGTTTATTCATGATGAGCTCATTGATAATATTACTGCCTTTTACTAAGCATAAATTTTCCAAATGCAATGGCTCAAGAATACTATGACGATATCTATAGCAAATATCCAATCGACGATAAGAAATACGAGTGTAGAACAGGTCCATTTGAAGGCTTTTTGTAGAGTCAGTAGAACTTTGTAAACATGTTAAATTCAATGATGATAAGGATAACAAAGATACTATTATAAATAATAGGACAGGAACACAAGGTCCACCTGGTCCACAGGGAATTCAAGGAATTAAGGTACTTCTAAATTATAGTTACCTTCTACCTTTCTTTGGTCTAAAACCATTCTCAATTAATACCTTATAAATTTCTGGAACTGCAAAACAAAACCCAATATGTAAACAATCAGTTTTCTCACAAAAATCACATTGTAGCTCCTTCTTTTTTGAATTGATATATATTGTAACAAGTCTATTCATTGTATTATCTTTAACTGCTATGTGATTATCGATTGCAGAATTAAATTCCAGAAATGGACCATACTCTGTTATTTGTTTATTGAATGCTATTGTATTCTTTAAAATAAGGTCTAAATAAGCTGTGAATTTTTGATTAGATGGTCTTTTTTTATCATTATTATATAATTCTAATAAATTATTTTTAACATCTTCTCTAATTTGAATAGTGGACCAGCCTTTTTTTTGTGGCATATTTTTAATATATTTATTTAGGTTAAAGTATGATATAACCTTTATTTATTGAAGTACCATAAATATATATAATTATTTTTAGGTTAAATTAACATAAAACTTAAGTACTATAGTTAGGTTAAATTATGTTAATGGCTAAAGATTTAATAGTAAGAATTGCATATAATTTGTTTAAAAAAATAATATCAAATAATGAACTTAATATAATAATTTACAGAAATTTAATAATAGTGTATTTGGTTATATATATCATAATTGTAAAATACTTTTGCAATTTTGTTATTAAGCAATATAGGAGTTTCTTTTAAATGTTTTACAAGGTTGAAGATCCATCTTTTGTATCCGCCCATGAATATCTATTAAAATCATTCAAAATAGATATACAAAAAAATCAATTTATTGAATTAACAATTGGTTCACCTGTTATATTTCTAAATCTGTATAATTTAATTCCTAAATTGGCTATTAAAGCATTATTACCAAGGAATCATGGAGGTATAGAATCTTCTACTGTTACAATCATTGATGGTAGTATTAGAGGTCAATCAACTCATTTAGATTTTTACAGCTTTGTAGATTATGCTATTGAATATGGTATGAATGTTAATTCGGCTTTAGAGAAAATTATAGTAACAAGATCTTTTACTGCCCATCAACTTGCCGATACAATAATTTGTAATTTAACTAAGATGATTCAAAAGTACAAGTCAAATCTTGTAATAATCACTGATTTATTTGCTACAGATGAACAATTACATCTTTCTGAAAGAAAATGGCTTTTGAATCATATGATCAATTCTATAAGTGGTATTTCCAAATCAATAATCACTGTTGTTTTCTCTCCTGTAGTAATAGATGGATTTCAAAAAGTCATTAGTATGAATGCTCAACAAAAATCAAAAACAACAACAACATCATCAAATAAAAAGGTGTAAAATAAATGGGTAGAACAATTCCATCTTTTAGAATAGCTGCCTTAATGGAAGAAAAAAGATGGAAAATATATAGACAGTATTTAGGTAAATATGAGCAAAAAATTTTTAAACATATGTTTTCAATTGCATATCTTTTTAATTCTGCATCTTCGTATGCTGCAAATCCAGTACGAATAAATCCACTTATGTTTTCAATTGCTCTGTTTCATCAAAAAAATATTTTATTATTAAAAAAGAAGTTGAATAAAAATTTTTTTTTCAATCGTCATTATCATTTAATACAGAAATGAAAGAAGAATTATCATCTTCTTTTTCTTCTTCCTCTAATCTTTTTCCATATGATGATATCATTACAAAAGAAATAGAAACATGGAAAAGTTATGGAGATTGCCTAAGGAAACAAGATAGAGAATTGTTTTATGAAATGCTTAATAGCTGTTACAAATATTCTTCAGCAATCAATTTAAAAGGAAAAGAAAATTCTACCACTTCTACCCTTATGACAATTTTATTGGAACATCATAAAAATTTACTACATTTAAAGAAAATTGAAAATGATATATTAATAAAAGACAGAGGTGAATAGTAAAAAATTACTATTACTGGTTGGCTATTTGATGCATATCAATCTCAAGATAATAGTAAAATGATCTTTTGGATCAGATTGAACAATTCAGATCTCAAAGATAAAAATAATTATAGATATGTTAGAATTGAAGAGAAATGGCAAAATTATTTTTATGTTGCTTCTAATAATATATCTGAACTGGAACAATTAGTTCAAAATGATAGTATTTCGTCTTTAATTGGATCATATGACTTTGTTACAAAATCTGAAACAATAACAGATATAAAAAAATCTACTGTCTTGAAACTTGCTACACTATGTAAAAATTTGAAGTTAGCAAATATAATTGAAAGGATGAATGGGTATAAAGATTTTAGATTATACAATGTAGATTTACTACCTGAACAACAATATTTCTTTGAACATGACATTTTTCCATTAGGATTTTTTGAGATAACTAATGATAGCTCAGTAGATTTAGTTTGGAAATCTACTGCGGACACTGTTGATTCTACTGATTATTCTTTGCCATATTTTGAAAAAATTCATATCAAAATTAACTTTCCAAAAGGCAAAATTGTAAAATTAACAGACGAATTAAACTCTATTAGCATAGTACATTATGAGGATAATAATAAAGACAAAAGTCATATTATAGATATTACAGACAAGTCAGAAAAAAAAATATTACAAGAATTAATAAAAATTGTTCAAGATATAGATCCAGATTTTATCTTTACAGACGATGGAGACTCATTTACATTTCCTTATTTAATACATAGAGCAGAATTAAATCAAATTGAATTATGTCTTAGCAGAGACGATAATAAACCTCTAACAAATCCTAAAAGAAAAGGAAATTCATTTGTTTCTTATGGTAGAACCTATTTTAAGCCCTCAACTATCAAATTATTTGGACGAATTCATATTGACAAAAGTAATTCCTTTACTATCAGAACTGGTTCTGACTTAGAAGGGTTATTTGAAATTTCAAGATTTTGTAGAATGCCATTACATGAAGCTTCAAGAGCTTCGATTGGAAGGTGTTTAACAAGTTTGCATCTTTATAATGCAACTAAAAAAAATTTACTGATACCATGGAAACCATTATTAAATGAACATCCAAAAAATATGATACAACTTTTTTTAGCTGATAGAGGTGGTCTAATATTAGAACCTCAAATAGGCGTACATGAAAAAGTAGCAGAATTTGATTTTATATCCCTTTATCCAAATATAATGTTAAAGAGAAATATTTCAGCAGAGACCATATCTTGTAATTGTTGTTTTGACAATCCTAAATTCAGGGTACCAGAACTAAATTTTCATATTTGCAACAAAAAAGGCTTAATTCCAGAATCATTAAAAATAGTATTAGAAAAAAGATTAAGGTATAAAGAGCTGAAAAATAAAACATCCGATCCAATATTAAAAAACATTTATGATAAAAGACAATCAGCTCTAAAATGGATACTTGTAACCTCTTTTGGTTATTTAGGATTTAGTAATGCAAAATTTGGAAGAATAGACGCCCATATAGCTGTTTGTGCTTTTGCAAGAGATATTCTTTCCCATACAATGCATATTGCTGAAGATATGGGTTTTGATGTCTTACATGGAATAGTAGATTCAATTTGGGTAAAGAAACAGAAAAATGATAATGCTACTACAAAAAATGATTATATTAAATTAAAAGACACTATAGAAAGTAATATAGAATTTGATATTTCATTTGAAGGAATATACAAATGGATTGCATTTCTTCCTTCTGAAATTAATTCTCATCTTCCAGTATTAAATAGATATTTTGGTGTATTTGAAGATGGAAGTTTAAAAGTTAGAGGAATAGAAACAAGAAGACATGATACACCTCAGTTTTTGTCACAATGTCAAAACGAAATTTTAGAAATATTGGCTCAAGGGAATTCAATTTCTGATATTAAACAAAACAAATTATGTTTAATTATTAAAAAAGTTGAAGACTATATTTCTCTATTGAAAAGTCGTAAAGTAGAACCTGAAAATTTAGTATTTACCAAGCTACTTTCAAAAGATTATGATAAATATGATAAAAAAAGAAATACATTAGAAAGTAGTGCTATAAGACAACTTGAATTAAATGGAGAATATCTAAAAGCTGGTCAAGTTTTACAATATATTATAATAGATTATAATGGACCAAGATCAAAAAGAGTGCTTCCTTTTCAATTATTAGATAATAAAACTACTTATGATGTTAAAAGATATTCTAAATTATTAGTTGATACTTGTAATACTGTATTAGAACCATTTGGTATAGTATTTGATAAAAATCTACAATCTTTATATAGATTGGACAATTATTATTGATTTCTTACAAATTGTTATATTTTACTATTGTAAGTATGTTAATAATAAGAAATGAGTTACTCTAGTAGATTACAAAATATATTACAACAAATAGAAACTGTTGAAAATAACTAAAAATCTGATACAAGAATTTTCAAAAATATCTTATCTCAAAAGATACAGTGCAAATTATCAAAGAAACTGTATCAAAATTATGGTAATGTTTGGTTCAGTAAAAGCCATATCCACCAACTACTAAGGAGCAAGAATAAGATGAAGGTTATGGTAGACGTATAGATGCTGTTTTTTCTTTTTCTTTCGAGAGAGAAAAACAAGCTGTCAGACTTGTATCAACAAGTGAGTAATATACTGGATGCTGCAAAAGGAGAAGGAGAAACCAAAACAAAAATTATGTACTTTGCATTTCTAAGCTATAACCAATTAAATGAAAACCTTTCTATTTTGAAAGAAAACAATCTATTAGAGTATCTTGATGGAACTAGAACTTTCAAAACTACAGAAAAAGGATTAAACTATATCAAAAGGATAACGAAATGGAAGAATTGTTACAACAAACTACTACTTTCGAAAAATATCTAACTATTATTCTATAGATATATAGTGTGCAAACTATTATCAATTATATGATAACGAAAAGAAATTTTTATTAACTGAAATAGCTATAATAATTTAATGGAAATCTTTAACCATAAAGATAATTATATCTTATTGGTAGAAGATGAAAAAGATATTCTTGATTTATTTACAGAATATTTATCATCCAGTGGATTCAATACAATATCATTTCAAAATCCTATTGAAGCATTGAATTATTTTTATCAAAATCAAAGTAATTGTTTTCTAGTTATTGCAGATTATAAAATGCCACAAATTTCAGGCTTAGAGTTGATAAAAAAGATAAGAGAGAAAGATACTGATTGCAAAATAAAAACCATAGTTATTAGTGCTTTTATAAAAGATAACCTCCCTTACGATAAATCATATTTTCTTAAAGTTGATAAAATATTAGAAAAACCTGTTTATCTTGATAGATTGAAAAAAGTAATTCAAGAATTAATTTCAACAATCGATATTCAGCAAAAGCCTAATTGAATAAGTTAACATGTAAATTTCTACTATTAGGTGAGAGACTGTTGCAATGTTCTTTAATCCTAATAAATAATATTGCTTACTAATCTAGAGGGAGGCCAAACGTCTAAAACTAAAGCGAAAATATTGATAATAGACGATGATAAAGACATTACTAATTTATTTTCAATATTTTTAGAATACAATGGCTATAGTGTAGATGCATATACAAATCCCCTTGAAGCCATAAATAACTTTAGGAAAAATAGTCACGATTTAATAATTCTTGACTTGAAAATGCCCATGATGGATGGAATGACATTATATCACAGAATTAAAGAGATAGATGATAAAGTAATAATTTGTTTTACTACTGCTGATATAAGCTATATTAAGGAATTGCGCAAAGGCATTATCGATATTGATAAAATTGTTTTATACAAGCCAGTATTATTGAAAGACTTGAAAAATAAGATAGACTCACTTCTGTTATTATCTCACCCTGAAGTAAAAGATAATAAACTATCAATGATGATATTTTGACCTCAATTATTTTTATTTTTTATTTTATAATAATAATAATAGAGGAAGAAATTATTTTATACAATAACAATAAATTTTTGATTAAAATCCTAACATAGGTTTACAGGCATTTAAAAATACACAATTCTAATAATTTAATATATAGTAGCTAAAAACTATGGAGCGCGAATAGTCTTATCGGAATTGTCGTTATTGTCATAGTCTGGACATTCTACCTATAAGCCCAACCACCTATTCAGGCTATGACAATTAATTTATCTCAAAGCGTTAAATATTATAGTTAACCTAAATTTATTTACATTTCAACCAAACAAGTCGTCCAAAGAACCTTATAGCATACCATAGCCTTCTAGATTCATCCTTGGCGCAGGGAAGGTTATGGCTTTTAAAAAATAAATGATAGGATTGTATTGAATATTCTACATTATTCCACCGAAATAGAGTTTCCTCCACAAGTCTAAAAGGCTACCAAACACTCTTTCAGTCGAAACCATTACACATAGCTTCTAAATAGTTTGTTTGTGATTATTTATTGGCAATATGGCAAGCAACAACTATTAAATCAAGAATCACATCTGTTTCTGAAGTTCTAAATAGATATAAAAAGGAATTAACAAAGAACATAGACCGACAAATCCCCGTTCCCACTTTTAGTATTACTAGTGAAGAGTCAAAACAAGAAGTCTCCATTTCTCAAATAATACGGACGTATGGAAAATATTATAAGCAGATTAGAAAGCGATATACCGACGGACTTGGCGGAAGATGTGTTATGGGTCTCATCATGTCGTATTATGGATGGGATGGCAAATGTATCACTAATGCTGAAAGAAGATTATATGCTGCATTAATAGCATTGCGACGGGCCGGTATAAGTAAAGAATTACTGATATAGTTAAATGATTCTGGTGCGACATTCGACGATATAGCTTTATTCCCTAGTTATTTGTAACTGCTCTCGTTCTGTTTGGAAGAAATAATTTCTTAATCCATCTATCAGCACTAACTACCGAACCAACATTTTTTTATCATACTCAAATCCGTTATATATCTAGTAGATAGAAGAGCTATCTCTACTATTCAAACATTTATCATTGATGTAGAAATAATTAAAATGAAAGGAGGTGACCATCTGACAATAAAGCTTAATAAACGGGCATTTGAGCATGCG
>JAICEO010000093.1 GCA_025924135.1 Nitrososphaeraceae archaeon
CAGACACACAAACACCACCATCTACAGAAACTCCAGACACACAAACACCACCATCTACAGAAACTCCAGACACACAAACACCACGACTTAATAGTGACAAAACTGGATTCTTATTGCTGAAAACAAATGTAATCAATGATAATAACGGAACAAAACAAGCATCTAATTTCACAATAAATATGAATGGTTCACGAGCATCTCCTTCTTCATTTAAAGCTGTACAGTCTCCATTAGCTCAGTTGATAGAAATTGAACAAGGAAAGTATTCAGTTCAGGTCTTAGGTACTGAAGGCTATGATGTTAAATTTAAAAATGATTGTTCTGCGTTTACAAATGAAAATGATATTACAGTTTGCACAATTACATTGAACGATCTATTAATCACACCACCATCACAATGCCCTCCAGGCCAACAACTTGCAGCGAGTCAACATCTTAACCAAACAACACAAGTATGTGTTCCAGAGCCAGGACCTCCACCAAGTAAAACTGCAACTGGTTTCTTATTACTAAGAACAGATGTAATCAATGATAATGGTGGAACTAAACAAGCACCTGACTTTACAATAAATATTTTAGATTCACCAGCATCTCCTTCTTCTCTAAAAGCAGCACAATCACCATTAGCACAGGTAATCGCAATTGAACAAGGATCGTATTTTGTTCAGATCGTAGGTATTGAAGGCTATGATGCTAAATTTAAAAACGAATGTGCGGGATTTATGATTCAAAACACTACTAAAGTCTGTACGATTACGTTAAATGATCTGTCAACACCAACAACACAACCACCTGCATCGAATGGAAACGTTGACGCAAAGTTCACATCACCAAGCAAGCAAGCAAATCCTAATGATCTGGTAATATTGGATGGTTCTGGATCTATCGGCAACATAACTAATTGGTCTATTGTACAAACAGATGGCCAACCAAGTGTGGTTTTGGAAAATGTTCCTACAAAACAGTTCTCAAAGCAATTTACAATGCCAGACACAGATGATATCCTCAAATTCACACTTACTGCAAGAAATGATCAAACAGGAAAACAGGATACAGACATCATGACAGTCAGTAAGACATTAACAACTCCTCCACCACCACCACCAACAGGAGATACTTTTGTTCCATTCAATTTTGCTGCAGCAGGGGATTGGGGATGTAACTCTAATACTGAGAAAAATGTACAATCAATACTTTCGAAGGAAACAGAATTAGTTTTAGGATTAGGTGATTATTCATATGAAGGAACTGCAGATTGTTGGTTAGATACTATTTCACCGGTAAATGATAAAATGAAAATTACTATTGGTAATCATGATAGTGACGAAGAAGAAGGTCCTGAGATTACAGTACAATTATTAGATCATTTCAAATTGAATAAGCAATATTATTCATTCAATAAAGGAAATGTCTTTTTCTTAGTCATGTCAACTCAAGATTCTTACTCTAAAAATTCTCCACAATTTAACTTTGTTAAACAAGAACTAGAAAAGGCATCCAAAGATCCAAATATTGACTGGATAGTGGTATATTATCACAAACCAATATATGCTTCCGCAACTAAACATGAGGGTCTTACAAGCTTTAGAGATATTTATCACCCATTATTTGATCAGTATAAAGTAGATTTAGTATTATCTGGACATAATCATAATTACCAAAGGACGTTCCCATTACATTTCAATGAAGCTGATTCAGATACTCCAGTAATAGTTAATAAAAATCCAAATACCTATAACCAAATTGGAGCACCAATATTTATCACATCCGGTACAGGTGGTGTTGGGCTGCATTCACTTGGTGCGCCAGCTGCATTTAATACTAAACAGTTTGGAAAATTCGGTCATCTCAATATTGATGTAAGTAGAGGTGCTTCAGATAAGTTAATAGGAACATTTTATGATCTGGCAGGAAATAAATTAGATGAATTTACAATAACTAAAACTTTAACTTCTAATCCTAACACACAATCATCCTCTTTATCAACTAATTCATCTACACAATCCTTAACAGCTACTAGTACTCCAATTACAAGTACACAAGATTCTAATGTAGATGCGTTTGGAATTAAGAAAATTTATCCTACCAAACCAGGAGGAGAAGAATGGTTTATGAATATGGATAACATGAAGGCAGATCAGAGATTTGAAATCCGTGGAAGTGGGCAAGAGCTTAAAAAGAATTCGGACGCAAGTTGGTCTCCCGTCTCCAATGAAAAAGTCAGATTAGTAGTATATACCAGTGATTCTAAAGGTAAATTTGATGATAAAAATATGCCAACATATAATTTGAAGGAATTAGCTGCTAGAGGTCATTGGTATAACCCGAATGATTGGAAGAATATAGAGATGGGAGGCTACTTTAAACTCAATAATGCTGATGATCTAAGATCGGGATATAGTTTCTATTCAAGATCTATAGATCATAGCAGTACACATGGAGGATGTGGAGGAGCTACTCCTAAATTTAACATTGGATTCGATGGAGAAATAAAAGCCAAAAAAGAAATGTGGCACCTTAGTTTGTTAGATTCACCAGGAGTAAACGAGGAAGATTTGTCTCCATCTATTGTGGGTAAATGGGTTGGAATAAAAGGAATCATCTATAATCTCCCTGGTGACAAAGGAGTAAAACAAGAATTTTGGATAGATAAGACTAATGAAGGAAAATGGGAAAAGGTATATGAATTCACAGATCAAGGTAGATTTGGAGAAAGAGGTAACAATGGACCAGAAAAATGTGGTGGAAGTTGGGATCAAATTTATACATGGGGAAGTCCAAAGAGTGTTTTTACATGGGATCAATCTGATGTTTCATTCAAATTTTTATCTGTAAGGGAGATTATACCTCCAACACTGAGTTAATTTTTGAGATTAGTTAAAGCGAGTGTAAGATAGGAGCATTCTTTAATCGCATCTGGCTTCGCATTATATGTTTAAATATTTATTTATATCAAAAATATACTTAAAAATGGTTATGATAAATATTATTGTTAATTGTTCAATATTTAGTCATTTTTCAAATATTCTTTGTTAAAAATTTTTCTGAATTGGTTTTCAATAAATTTGATACATCTCCAAACTCCAGATTTAAGATATCACCTATGCATTTAATTACACTTAGAAGATGTGATATTGATGATGAAGGTATATAGTTAAAACAGTTTGAATACCTTACTGGGCCATCTGTCTCTACTAATAGTTTATCAGTACATGTCCTACTCAAAAGAACTTTCTTGTCTGAAGAGTACAATAGAACAGGTCCATAAGATACAAAAATATTCATATCCATAGCTTGTTGTAACTGTTTTTTATTTCCATTGAACCAATGTAATAAAGAATTTTTAATTTTATAAGAGGATAATATATTTAATATTTCATCCAGGGACTTTCTGGAATGAATCGAAATAGGTTTATTATATTTTTCCGCAAGTTCTAGAAGTAGATGGAAGATTTTCTTTTGGTTAGAATATTGTATCTCACCTTGAGTGACATATGTTGGATCCAATCCAATCTCTCCAATTCCGTCTATGTGTTTTAAATTAGAAATAAATAATTCTTTGAACTCTTCTATACTATCTTTGAGTGCGAATTCAGGGTGAATTCCAATGAATTGAGTTATTATATCATTTTGATTATTAAACAACATTAAACTTTTCTTGGAAGTTGTAAGATTTACAGTTACAGAACATGCTCTGATGTTTAAAGATCTTAACGAAAAAAGGATATAATCTATATAACTTGAAAAGTGATCATCAGTTAAATGTATATGTGCATCGAAATATTTCATATGAAAAATAAAATTTAAAATAATAACTTAAATAAGTTTGTAATTTTTAATAAGGAAATATATAGGATACCATTTTTTTATTCTATATTATTACATGACTAATGTTACGTAAGAATGTAATATTCATACGCGTGAATGTAATATATATTTCTAAAATAATGTCTATCTCATATTCTTTCCCGAATCTTATGATGAATAAAGATGAGATATCCAAATATGTTGAAGGATTAGATTAAAATTCCTTCATTATTTCTTCTAAATAATTCATAAGATTTATGACCTTACAACTTATTCCCTAATAAATCCAATATTTCATATTAAACCCCTAATTGGTTATTATTAAATGAAGAAAATAGTTAGATTGAAATACTATGTCAATGCATGACTAAATAAAAATCGATGTTTAATACGTAGAATTTTACTTAAATTTCGATACTTTGTAACTGTAGAGGACTAATGAGAACTATCTTTCACAATGTGTATAATAAATATCAAACTGAGATATGAAATCTATTAATATCTACTGGTAAATTTGTTATGTCTATGGTATCAAGATCTGTTTATTTCTATGGGTTATTGATAGCAGGGATAATTTTTATAGCTATTGGGATTATATCGGTTTATTATTCATATTCTTCAGTAAAAGTAGACGTTGATGGTATTATCAAACCAAATTCTGTTGATATTCTCTCTCCTAACATGGAAAAGGGGGATAGTGCGGTTCTATCGGTATCCGGATCACGTTTTAACATGTCCATAATATATCCTAATAAAACTGATGTTATTTTAACAGAATCTTCCTCAGATTATTCCTTCAATTTAACAGCTGATCAACAGGGAGAATATTTTATAGAAATTAACAATTTAGGAAACTCAGACATTTTAATTGATGGTTACGCATTTACTAAAGGAAACAATTTATCGTTGATTGGTCAAATAATGTTAATAATTACTGGAATAGTAATAGCTGCTCTAGGTATTAGAACAAGACAAATGTAAATTAAAAATTCCTTTTTGATAAGATCCCAATAGTTTAAAGAATTTAGTTTGAGTCTTAATTCTATTTAGTGTCAGCTTTACTTTTTCATCATTATAGTGTCCATCAAAATCTACATAAAAATAATATTCCCAAGGCGTTTCTTTAGTTGGACGAGATTCAATTCTCGTGAGATTTATGCTTTTTCGAGAAAATTCCTTTAGTACCTGATATAAAGAACCTGGTTTATGTTCTAATGCAAAAATAATTGAGGTTCGGTCTTTTCCTGAGGGTTTATCTACCAATTGTTTCGATATAACAAAGAATCTTGTAAAGTTATTCTTTTTATCTTCAATCCCTTCGTCAAAAATCTCCATGTCATAGATTTCGGCTGCTCTCCTACTTGCGATAGCTGCAGAGCTCATCATTTTGTTTTCCTTTATAAATTTTACCGCTCCTGCCGTGTCAAATGCCGGTATTGGTTCTAATTTATTACGCTGAATATAATTTCTACATTGGCCCAATGCTTGAGGATGAGAGTATACATTGATTATTTTCTTATAATCTTTATTTACAATCAAACAATGATTAATTCTTTGAAATATTTCTCCTGAAACGTATATTTTGTCTTGTAATAATAAATCATATGTTTCACTTACACTACCCTCGATTGAATTCTCAATAGGAACCACTGCTATTCCATTTTGATGATTTTTAACAGTTTCAAACACATCATAAAATGTTTTTAAAGGAATAGCAGTGGAAGTAGGGAAATTGAGCATTATTGCCATTTCACTATACGCTCCCCTTTCTCCTTGAAAAGCAATCCTTAATTCTTTACTAATCAAACAATTGGTAATAGTAAAACAATCTTTTATGTTTATTCTAAATTAGAACCTTTCTAAAGAAGAGTTGTATTATCAAAATTTTTATTATATTGTATTTCTTGGTTATTTACCTGCTTGTTTTAAGTCTAATATTAGATGAAGTCAATATTGCATTTAGTAGCTTTTTTCCATATTCTGACCTTTTATCAACTTTGATTCTTGATTTTCTACCAATTTGTGAACTTAAAAGGAATTCGTTATTAATATAAATTCCAACATTGGATCCAATTTCTTTTTTATCTGCAGTGATTATAATGGACGAACCTGATTCATTTATTTGGAAATCAATCTCTTTCTCAAGAGTTGGTGTTTTAGGTTCTATGTCAATTCTTAAACCTAGTAGACTTTCTAGTTCAGAGACAGTTGAACCGCTTCTTCCTATAATTTTTGGAATTATTTCTTTTCCGACTTTTATTCTTACTTTGTTATCGGATATAATTTCTATATCCGCAGTAGGATCAAATCTTCTTACTACATCCTTTATCTTAGATTCCGCAAGCTTTGTGATATGATTACTAGTATTTGTCTTTTTTTTCTCTACTATTTCGTTTACTGGCACTACTATATTTTCTTCACCATAAGTATAGATTTCATATTCTAATTCTCCATTTTCAAAATCTAAAATTTCAACTAATGGTCTAGCTAGATCCTCTTCAACCATTCCAGAAGGGACTTTAACTGTCAATTTTAATTCATAAACTTTATTTATATTACCATCTTTAAGAAAAATAATTGTATCTATAATATGAGGAATCATTCCAAGTTCTATCTTCCCAATAAATCTCTGAACCGCGTCTATTGGGCTATTAGCATGAATTACGCCAATCATTCCCACTCCTGATAGTCTCAAATCTGCATATACAGTGAAATCTTTAATTCGTCTTATTTCATCAAAAATAGTATAATCTGGTCTAACTAGTAGCAGCAAATCTACTGCATTTTCAAAACTTCCTTCTAATGGACTATATTGTGTTACTTCTTTGGGAACCTGTAAATCTCTTGGTGATTCAAATGTTTTTACAATTTTTCCTTTGGTAGTATAATATTCTGCTAGACTGCTTGCTATAGTACTTTTACCCGATCCGGGAGGGCCAGCTATAACAATTCCTTCAGCTTTCTCTTCTAATCTCTTAAGAAGTTTTTCACTTAAATTGTAATCGTCTAAGGATAAGTGTACTATCGGCCTTACAATAGTAATTTCTGTAGTATCAGAAAATGGAGATTTAGTAATTGTTATTCTGTATTTTTCATATTGAATAACGGTAGCCCCTTCTCGATTTATTTCATAAAATTTATTAGTATTCAGTGGATTATATTCATAAATTTCTTTAATTATTTCCTTTAGATATTCGTTTGTTATAATCTTTTCATCTAATCTTTTGAGTTCAAATTTTCCTGGGCTTCCAATTTTTGCGTATGGGTAAACTCCTTCTTTTAGATGAATACTCATTGTTTTGTCTGAAAAAAATTTTTCGAACTTAAAATGAGTTATTTTATTATTATATTTTATAAAAATTGAATCTATTCCTTGTGCCAGTGCTGCTAGATGTTGTACATAATCACCAGTAATCAGAATTGCATTTTCTTTAAATGCTAGTTCATTAATTATTGAATCAATTCTGCCATGCTTTGCTAATAAAATATCATCGTAATCTGGTCTTTCACCAGAAAAATTTATTTTAATACCTTTTTTATTACAAACATCTCGAATTTCATGAATTTCTTGTAGGCCAACTAAACCTTGATCTCTATTAGTTGATGCCTGAGCTTGTAATTCATCTAAAACTGCCCTGGGAATAATTATTTCACTATTTTCAACTAACATTTTGCCAGTCTGTAACATTTTAGAGATTTCTTTATCAATTATGACACTAGTGTCTAAAACATATTTTTTGGTACTCAAATTATTTTAGTAATTGTAATTCTTTATTCGTACTTAAATATATTTTAATTCTATAAACTTTATCTATCTTGATCTCTTGATGTTCTAGCTAGCTTTTAGAATGTTAATTAGCAAAATAATTGAACCAGTCTTAATTTAAAAGAATCAAACCATTTAAAATGAATGACGATATTATCTAAGGAAAACGCCAAAGCTCGATTGGAAGAATTTAGAATATTGCTCAAGTATATGCCTTTTCTACAAAAGAACGGCTTTTCTGATTGTGGTAGGGGTCAAATTATGGGTCAAATGTCGTTAATACAAGAATTTCTTTCCGAGTCCCAAACTAATGATGAAATTCTAAATTTGCAGTATAAGGATCCTGCTATACCACATGTAACAAATATTAATAATCCTTCTAATTCAAATTCTGATACTCCACAATATTACACATCTGTGAATAATGAAACAGATAAACAAATTACTGATAGTTCAAAAGATAATACTTTTGACCTCGATAGTATCATATTAGAGAACGATACTTCTTCTGAAGGCAATAGTAAATTACAGAATTCTCGTTGGTTAAGACCATTTAAAAATGATGATACTACAAAAAAGAAATTGTTTGATAATTTCGAAAAGAATGAAATTACACAATCATGGAAAGAAAAAATAAGAAAAATGACACAATCAGATATTATATAAATGATGAAAATCTTATTTTTTATTTCTATCTCTTAATAATTATAATAATTGTTAATTTCCTTTAGCAAGTACTTCAATGGCTAATTTGAATTCTTCTTCACTTAACGGTGGGATTTCTGAAATCTTATTATTCTTTTTAACATGATCCATTTTTTTCTGACCTATCAAAGGGGCTATTACAGAAGGACTTGATCTTATTATCTGGACGAGTTTCATAATTGGTTCTGTTAATCCTTCTGAATAATCAGGAATAGTAGTTTGTATTAATTTCCCTTGAAGTAGTGGAACACTAGAAAATACTCCTATTTTTAATCTTTTTGCAGCTTCTAAAATTGTAAGTTTTTTTTCATTTCCTACATTTTGATTTTTCAAAAATAACGCTTCACTATATGCTAAATTATATGGAAGCTGGATAAAACGAAATCCATGATCTACACCTCCTATACTTTTGGCAATATTATACACTTCATCCAGTGATAAGTATTCTTTATTTTCTTCACCCACTCTAAAACATGTCCAAGTAGCCATTCCATAATACCTAATTTTATTTCTAGAACGGAATTTTTCATAAACTTCAAAAACTTTGGAAAGCATGTCAAAAAATTTATTCTTACTAACATCTTGATGCCAACTTTCGAAAGCATTATGGATATATACTAGATCTAGTGTATCAAGATTTAAGTTAAACCGTGATCTCTCTATACATTTTTCTATGTATGCTGGTTTAAGAACATTATATCCAGAACTTATATCTTCTGCTTTTATGATTCCTGGAGATATATACATTCGTTGTATATATTCCCATACATCAAGCATTGGATAGTCTCCATCATTTGTTATATATCCATTCTTTGTACTTACAAAAATTTCATCTCTAGAAA
>JAICEO010000094.1 GCA_025924135.1 Nitrososphaeraceae archaeon
ATCTTTAGCATCACATGGTAAATTTAATGCTATATGTCCTTTACTTGCATAAGGTGTTGAATCGTATAATATGATAAACTCACTAGAATTGAGAGTTATCCCATTTAAAAGTACTGTCTGAGTAGCTCTATTCATGTCTGCTCTATGAACGTAATCTAAGTTACCTGATACTAATTGATACTCAGCAAGATTAGAATCTTGCAATTCGGTTAGTGAGCTTTTATTTTGGTTAGTTGTTGCTACTGTTCCAGTACTAACTACAGCAATATATATAAGAACAGCTAAAATTGCAACAAGCAGGGTATATTGAGTAACCTCTTTCATATTTTTATTAACTATACTAACCATAACTATTAAATGAATTGGTGATGAGAAAGATTTACAAAATTTGTGCTTGTAGTTTTTGTATTTTGAATTGAGTAAAATAATAGAAGATGAACAGAAAAAGACTTTTACATATTTTCAAGAAGCGGGTATTAAAGTTTCATTAATAATTTCTATACTAGTCAATATTATAATAAAGTTGTAATTTCATAAAAATTTCGATAATTCAATCTAGAATTCTTTTTTCATATTATTTCATATGTTAAAACATAATTTGCATTATTAGTAGCAAAACCAACTTTTTTTGATCCATCATTAACCTCATTTTCCTCAACAATGTGATTTCTAGCATGTGTGGTAGTACTACTTAGATTACATATCAAATCCTCGTCATAGAAGCTTATTATAGCCCTTTCATTGAATTGAATTTCTGCATTTATGTTCCAATCACTTCCATTCATCATTGACTCTGGTCCGAATCCTCTAAATCTACCATTATCAATAGTAAGAAAAGTCTCATCTGGTTTAGTATTATCATCATTATTATCATGAGTTTTATTACAATGAAGATTTAATAATCGTAAAGTTCTCATATAATATATCCAAGTTATAATTATTAAAGATTTTTTATCCTCTTTTTTAATTATATCAATTCAAAGAGTACAATATCAAGAAAAAAATAATAATTTTGCGGCGCCGAAAAAGGTTAAAATGAAAATATATATACTCATTATCTGAATAGAATGAAAAAACCCTGGCTAATGTACTACATATCAAGATATCCATACTTTTTTGGTTTGAGCAACCATTGTTTGAACTTACATCATATGTGTTGTTTTTCTCTTATTTGTATCAAATCTAACACCATCTACATTCAAGACCCATAAAAGGAAGTGAGGCAAGTATGGTTATTCCTGCAATCATTCCTATGATACAGATGCTGAATTTTGTTAACTTGAACATATACGTATATTCTCTTTAGAATAGAAAAAGGTTTTCGAGATCTAAAAATAGCGTACTTAAATTAAAGTAAATAATATATTGAATGTAATGAGAACTAATTGACATAAATGTTAGTAAAAAAAAAACTTAATTCATAAATAAGATCCTAATTTTGTATAGCAAGTACAATTATATAAATTTTTTTTACATAGTTATCAAACTTTAAGAAAATATTAAAATAATATAATAATAAGTCATTTGTAACGATCCTTAACACATAATATCAATAAGTAATTATTATAATTTTTTAATATTGCAAAATAATGATTCCATAACATCTTGAAGAATATCTTGAGGATAGATTAGAACAGTTAGATATTTCAAAGGACTTGATTGAAATATTACAAATCAATAGTTTTACAGTTGAAAGGATATTAGAATATGGGACCTTCACGAATTACAAAAAAATAGGAATAGATGGTTTCTTTGTACAAATAATATTTAATAAAATAACAAAAAACAACAAAATGATTCAAGATTTCACAAATAAGGAAAAATTTTAATTAGATTATTTTCAAATATATAGACATAAAAAAGATTATGAAACAAATTCAAGCCCTCCGAGCCAATAAAAATATTAAGGTTCAATAATATACATCAAGAATATACATCAAGTTATAGAAAAAATTATGGTAAACATGATTTAATTTAGAATTTACTTACAATATAAGCTCTATTTTGATAGACCTGCTCGATAGACAAGTGTTCCAACCAATATAGAAATACTTAATATAGTAACTAAAAAAAATATATTTGCAGATTTAATCGCTGTGTCTGCTACTATCGCGACTAATATGGCATAAATGATTACTATGAACCCAATCAAAGAAAATAAACCAAAAATTATAAATCTTATATTTGATGATTCATTTACTGCTGCAATTTCATTTCTCCTGATATCATCCATATGTGATATTTTATTTACTATTTTATCTGTAAAGTATCTAGATTTTTCTTTATATTTGTTAACAGATTCTTTGTTATCGTTCTCTATTGAAATAGATTTCGTTGACACATGGGAATTCTCGACATTATTATTCATGAATATAATTTAACATTATAACTTATTACAATTATAATAAATATCAAAAGATGAAGTTATACAAATCAATCAATTATCTAATACTACCAATTCTCTAAGTTATAGACAACAAAACAAATTTCAAACCTCATTGCTTCAATTTATCATTGATCGTATAAATTTTAAACAGAAATAAATCTGCTGAAACTTTCAAAAACTTTCATGCTATGGTACCTAATCCTTTAAGAATGAGAGAAATTAAATAATATAAAAAGATCGATATTAATGGTTTCAGTTACAAACACGGTACCTGATAAATCAACAATAGCCCTAAATACAGCATTGAATTGGCCATTAGTCATACGGTACGAGTCCCAATTATGAAATAATCACATAACTAACTAGCATAAACGGCAGAAGCCATACTAAATAGGCAAATAAAGATAAAGATAGAAATTGTAAGTAGTATAAAGTTTACAATTCAATCACAGAGACTTAATTAAGTAAATTCATCTTACATAATCGGTATAAATTGATATAATATATCAAATGATGGTTCTGTTAAAAAGATTAATTGATATTCATATACTAAAAAAACTTTAGTATCAGATAAAAATAACATCCCATAAAATCTATTTTATAATTTGTAAAATAATAAATACTAATTGAGAAAAAATATTAAAGTTACAGCTATAACAACCATTGTTCCTAAACTAAAGTTAATGAGACGACCAGTATTTCTTCACTTGGACCAAATAACTAATATTTTAATTATTATCTTATTGGTTCCGTTATTATTAATTTACTTTTTACCTATTACATCTCAATTAGCTATAGCCCAAACTACTTCAGTGGTAAATATGGAAGAATATAAAACTCCGATATTTGGTTTTATCATTAAATATCCTTCTACTTGGATAATTGATGAATTTGAAAAAAGTATAAAAAATGATGATGTGGTTGGTATTGATAATATAGTATTATTTTGTCCAAATCCTAGCACTATAAAACAAGCAACCGCAAATCAAATAAATACTAACAATAATAATACTACTAATACTAACACAATCTGTCATAATTCAGAAAAGAGTTTTGATGTATATGTTCATAATTTACCAACTGGAATGACATTAGAAGAATTTACTAATTCAAAGATTTCTTCCTATAAATTAGAATTGACAGACTTTAAAATTATAGAATCTAATCCAAGTGTAACAATTGATGAGAATCCTGCCTATAAAGTAATTTATACATACACAGATAATAATGATAATAATAACAATAAAAAAATTCAGGTTATGGAAGTATGGACAGTTATTAATGATGATATAGATAGAGACGATTTAAAAGACCATGTTGGTAAAGCATATTCATTACGTTATGAAACTATACCTATAGAATTTCCAATTTATCTAAATGCAGCTAATAATACAATAAGTTCATTTGAATTTAAAAATATTGAGGACGATGACAAAAACGACTAAAATAATAATTATTTTGAATTCTTTCATAAATAAACTGATATCAAGATAGCAAATGGATAATAAGTTTATATATCGCTATCATGCTATCGTAAATTATGGATAATAATATCCTTATTAAAAAGCCAATAAAAAATGAAGATGTTTACGAGCTGCTCCGAAAAATACCGGAAGGTAAGGTTACCACTTATGGAGATCTTGCAAAAGCACTTGGGAATCCTTCAGCATCAAGGATAATAGGCAGAATACTCGGTCAGAATCCAAATCCAATTCATGTGCCTTGTCACAGGGTAGTAATGTCCGATGGCAAATTAGGTGGATACGCTAATGGTACTGCAAAAAAGAAAGGGTTACTTGAAAAAGAAGGATTATCCATTACCAATGGTATCGTTAGTGATTTTACTAGGGTTAGGATCTCTCTTCAAATGAGCAAAACAAAGATTAAGAAACCACAATTGAATATAAATACAAGAAAAGTTATACTCTGAACATCTTTAAGTAAAAAATAACTCAAATCCCAATCGATTTAATAATCAATATTCTGTTTTCCAATATTCAAAATTATTTTGACGTGTCTCCTCTTTTGGCTCAATAAATTCAAATACTTCAATACTTAATTGATATCCAAAGATAACTCTCGTATAATTGAATAGTTTCAAATACTTGATTTAGTGCAACAAGATTGGATAACTGGTCCTGGTGGTGGTCAATATAGCTCGGCAGGAATTATTGTAGATTATATTATAGTATTTCGTTTCCATAGGAATAATACTTTTTTGTATGTATAGATACCCAAGATTTTGTTTAAATGTTATGGATATCATTATAACAGATTAATTAAATAGCCACGTATATTATCAACAACATGTCCTACTCTAATACAAGAATCCATATCCCACCAACCATTTGTAAAACTTATTAACCTTTAAGTTAGTAAATTTAGTTAGACAAATTTACTTAGGAAATATGAATAAATTTACCATTCTGCTATATCTTTTTGACCAATAACTTTGATTGGTTTTATTTTTATAAGGAGTTCATCTTCTGAGCTATTTCTCTTTCCGTACTCTTCTGCTTTATCATCACCCATATACCTTGCTGCAATAAGTTTAGCCCATTTGAAAATTATAGAAGGTTCACCACTTATTATTTCTGCAATTCCATCAATAGTAACAAATGAGTAAAGAGGAGCTTGGTCATCTACACATAAACGGACTCGATTGTCACGCCGAATATTTTTTGCTTTTACTGAGTTATTACCCGTATTAAAAATTATATTATCTTCGTCTAATGTGTACCATATTGGAACTACATGTGGTGTTCCATTCTTGTTAATTGTCCCTAGTTTTCCTGTAAAAGTCCCTTTTAAAAGAAAACTTTTGATTTCATCTTTAGACATGTCTGGCATTAAGTATTACCAGTCAAGTACAAGATTATAAGTTAGATCAAAATGTTAGTTATTTTCAAAAAATTTTTATTTTGAACTATAAAATTGTTTCAAAATCAGTTAACACATCACCGTTTTCACTATTTCTAATATGTTTTAGTTCACTAAAAAGCTGTTTTAGTATTAAATAATTAAAGTCTGTTAAGAGTTTGCATTTATAATAATAAATATACTAGGAAAACCATATTAAATTAACATTAACATTATCAAATGAAAATTTAATAAAGTTATCATAACAATTGATTAGTAATAATGAGTTTTAGAAATTCAAATAATAATTCTTCATTGCATAATGAATCTATCATATCGCAATTTACAAAGCAGGCTATTCCATTTACTCAACTATCAGAACATTCTAATCAGTATGGACTAGAATTAATGGTTGAATTAGTAAAACCACATAAAGGCGATACAGTATTAGATGTTGCATGCGGACCAGGAATAGTAGCATGTCAACTAGCAAAATTTGTTTCTCATGTAACTGGAATTGATATAACACCAGCTATGATTGAGCAAGCAAAACAAACGCAAAAAGAAAAAAAATTCAACAATTTAACTTGGAAAATTGGAGATATTCTTACTCTACCATTTGAGGATTCTTCATTTTCATTAGTTATCACACGATATAGTTTTCATCATTTACTTGATCCACTAAAAGTTTTGGAAGAAATGATACGTGTCTGTAAGCGAGGTGGAAGAATTGTAATAATTGATGTAACACCAGAGTCTGATAAGGTAGATGAATATAACAGAGTTGAAAAATTACGGGATCCGTCACATGTACAAGCGTTTACTTTTAAAAAATTAAGCAAAATGATGGAAGAAGCCGGATTGATAGATTTGGAAACTAAATGTCAAAATCTAGAAATGGAATTGGACAAATTATTAGAAGCATCATTTCCGCCTCATGGAAACAAAGAAAAAATTCAACATCTGTTTAAAAAAGATGCAAAAAAAGATAATTTGGGAATGAAAAGTTTTCTTACAGATAATAATGATAAGATTTATTTTTACTTTCCTATATCTATGTTACTAGGATATAAGAAATAATTTTTAATTATTCTAAAGTTATTAATATCAAAATTTAAAGTCATATTAAACCGGTCCCAATTCTTTGTCATACTCGAAGCCTGAGCCCGTAAATTACATAGATTCCGATTTTCACATGTATTAAAATAATATTACATCAATGTATGATACTTCTAAATACTTTTTTGTAAATCTATGTCTATTTCTTTATTCTTATTCTTCATCGGACGGTTTTATTTTTCTAAAATTTATGTAAAGAGTGATATCATATATTATCTTGAGCAATCCTCCGATTATAAAAGGAGCAGATAAAGATAGGACTCCAATTATATAACCTGTAATTGATGGACTAATCGCTTGTGCTATATTTCTAGACAAGTTAGTTATTCCCGCTGATGCTGTTCTTTCATCTTCTTCTACCACTGCTACAATATATGATTGTCTTGTTGGTACATCCATTTGAGATAAGGCCATTCTTATCATATAAAATACAATTGCTATTTCAAGAGTAGGAGCAAAAGCAAGCAAGATTAATAAAATATTAGATGGAATATGAGTAAAAACCATTGTATTTATCAATCCTATTTTATCTGCAATCTTAGCAGCAATTAAGTATGAAAATGCTGTAAGGAGACTGCCTATTGAAAAAATATAAGAAATTAGGGATAGATCTATATCAAATTTAGTAAAAAACCAAAATGAAACTATAGACTGAATAGCAAAACCACCAGCAAAGGAATCAATAGCAAATAATCCTGATAGTTTGGTAACAATTTTCTTTGACTTTGGATTCAGAATCTTAGATATTGGCTTTAAAGTTTTTTCTTTTTTAATTTCTATATCAGAAGAAAGCTTGAGATAAATTCCTATTACCAATACTCCTAAAAGAGAATAAAAGAGAAACAATAACTTGATAGCATAAATTTGATCAAATTCCAATTCATTTTGAATTATGATTGGTAAATTGGCAATCAGAATTCCTGCTCCCATTGCAAATGTTCCTACCATATTATAAAATCCAAAAAGAGTATTCCTTTTTCTATTATCTTTGATAGTTTGAGGTAAAATTGATTGTTCAATAGAAAGAAAAGCACTTGTTTCTGATCCTGTAATATTAAGTGTCCCCAATAATGCAGCAATAATAAGTGCTAGCGGATTTTCTGTTACAAAGAAAATGACACCAGAGATAGACATCATAGCAGTATATAGTAATAGTGTCTTCCTTCTTCCTATACGATCAGCATAAAAACTTGCGAATAATGTGAAAATAATACTATTTATCAATGTAACAGAAAGAATTATGCCGATTAGAATATCATCAAACCCAATTAATTTTAAATATATCGCAAGAATTACACTTAAAAATCCATATGCAAATGTTCTTACTATTCTTGCACAGAGAAGTAATTTACCATCTATTGATATCCATTGAAAAAATGAAATTGTCATCTCCTGTCACTACAATATTGATTTCTATTTGACTGTTATATATCAGTATATAGAAGTGCTAAGATATTAAGGCCCGCCCAGAATATTTCAACAAATATCAATGGTTTTGGATATTGTCAAAGAAACCAATAGAAAGGAAGAACGAAAATGTGATAAGAAAATTTTGTTCATTTACTAAAAAATATTTTTTATATTATACGGTAATTAAGAGTTGGTCTTCCTTTCAAGAGACAATGACTATTAATAATTTAATGTGATTCATTATATTTTTTTGTTAAAGTATAATATTATGTTACTTAACTCTGATATAATGAGAATATGAAAAGTAATTAAACAGGGAATAGATTTTATAAAAAATTCTTATTTTTATCTCCTGCTTTGTCTCTGTTTTTGAAAAATTCTTACCTCCGACATTCTACCTGCAATATATCCAAGTAATGCCCCATAGACAAGATGAAACATAAATGATCCTCCAATTATAATATAGTACAAACCTTGGAAATTAGAGGCAATACTATATACATATTGATTAGGGACCACAGAATTAGTAAAAGAGTCAAGTCTTGGTTGGATAATAAAAGTAGCAAGCGGTAGAAACAATATAGCCCAAAGTAATATCCCAACTACCATCCCCATTACAATTCCATGTTGTGAATTATAAGGAGACAAACCCTTCCAAAATAAAGATATTTGTCCAAATATATTGCCTGCAGTTAGTCCTGTTAACAAATGCAAAATAAATCCTATGTATTGGGCTACATTAGGATCATAAAATCCCAACGAAATACCAATAACTCCAAAAAAAGAACCCGCTGGAGTTTGAGATATAAAATCAACTATCGTAAGTAATCCCGATATTGCCCACGCTGCTATTAATCCTGCGAGAGAACAATATATTATATAGAGTTTCGATGAATTTTTATAACTATTTTCACTTAGCATATTAATTTTACAAAAACGACCTATATAAATAGTGCCTATCTTTAATTAATAGTGCCTAATAATATTTCTTACAGTATAAGTTAGCACCATAATTTAGCATTAGACACTAGTTTATATATTACAGAATAGGATATTTTCTTATGAATTTCATAAAAAACATAACTTATGGATTGGTAGGTGGAACATATGGAATAAGTGGTTTAGGCGTGATCGATGGTGGTCAAATATTTGCTATTGCA
>JAICEO010000095.1 GCA_025924135.1 Nitrososphaeraceae archaeon
ACAGTTTTTTCAATGCAATGGCTCAAGGATACGATGACAACTATTATGAAGATAGTAGTTTTTATAGCACATATCAAACGGATGACAAAAAATACGAGTGTCAAACAGGTCCGTTCGAAGGATTCTTTGTAGGTTCAGTAGAATTCTGTAAAAATGTTAAATTCGATAATGATAAAGATAGAAAGGATATCCGAGATAGAGATAATAGAACAGGAACTCAAGGTCCTGCAGGTCCACAAGGCCCACCAGGATTAAACGGAACTAATGGAGTTAATGGAACACAAGGCCCACCAGGTATTACTTTTATCAATAATACAAATCTTTATGAAGTAAATGGAACCACTGTAACCGCAACTAGTAGTATTAACGAAATCACTAGTTCTGCATTATGCGATGATGGAGATATTGTAGTTGAAGGTGGTTATAGATCTCTCAATCAGGCCGATTCTATTGTAATAGTCGATGGTCCGAGTACCGCTAATGGTGATTTGGATCGTTCATATGTAGTTAGTATGCTAGGAGGTGGAAAACAATTCTTTGCATTTGCATTTTGCTATGACAATCCACCATTGAGGCCTTAAACCTCCATCATTTTTTATTTTTATCCTAATAACAGTTACTTATTTATTATAATTATTAAAATGAAAATAATAATTTCAAAACATGCCATGAGAATTTAAGAAATTTATAAATATCTTTGCATCAATCAATTTTATCATACTCTCCAAAGAACTCCTCTAGGCAAACAAACCAAATAATACCTAACCATTGTCATAGTCTGGCTAATCTTCTATCCATAAACCTAGGTTGATTAATTGAGTTCAGGCTATGACAATTAATTAATCCATTATCTAGCGATATTATATGTAGTATTTTCCTAATCAAACTTTCTCGGAGTTTTTAAAGGATCCAGAAACAAAAAAAGGAGAAAGAAGAAAAAGAGGATAGACTATTATTTGCAATAACTAGGAACTTCTACACAAATCAAATGTTGATTGCCATATATAGGTCCATTACCAAAATGATTTTTGACCTTGGTCGGTTCTAAAAATATACTGATAGCACTATCTCCTAGTAATGTAATCTGTGTGGGAACATCATTTATTGGTACTCCTTTCATGGTTACTGTAGAAGTCCCATTTAATATAGTAGAATTATTACTAGTATTTACAATAGGATCTGTATTTACCTTGAAATCATAAATAGAATGAGTATGTTTACTGGTTCCATCAGTTTTTATCATGTAGAAAGTAGAATTAAATGTTGGAGATGTTTTGACATTTTCCATTTTATATACACCGGTAATAATCCATGTAGTTGATGAATTAGAAGGGTCATTAGAAATACTGGATATAGATCCCTTAATTACATCATTAGTAGGATTTGTTGGGTTTATTGAATATACATTGTGTATTGGATTTGCAGCAAGAATGATAATAAGAGAAGAAGAAAGAGCAATTACAACTACTAATGTAGACATGAATAACTTTTGTTTGAATAATATTTCCTTGTACATCAAAAATAACTTGAAGATATATTATATAACGATTAATAGAAAAATGTGTGCAGTCAAACAAATAGGTTATGGCTTTATTATTATTAAATTATGATACATGTTTCTGATCAATCTGCTGTTACTATTGTTGTTGAGTGAAAATGATCTTGCCTGGTGATTTTGACTTTCTATTTTATATAATTGTTTGATAGTATATGGCTTTAATCTCAATTTTTCACTTAATATCCATAGTTAAACTACATTTTAATAACTTTTATTTACAATTTAGTTTCTCTATTAGTAGGACTGCTGCTACTATGTTCTTTTAATCTATGTTCCTCAACTTCCTCTTTAGAACTAAAATCCAAGTCACATGACTCACATACGTAAGCCCCTGGATGATGAGATGACATATTTTAGTATTATCAATATCTTATTTATTAGTTACAGGATTGCAATAATATACGAACGAGTCATGATCTTTCCATTATGCTCAGTTACACTACAACAATAACAATATAGCATTGATTAAAGCCCCAACATATGTTAACAAGAATTGATAAATACAATATGCACTATGAATGAAATCACCATCTCTTGCAAACTTCTCTCAACAAATATGGAAAAAATCATGTTTGTCATAGTCCTGACGACAGGTATATGTGAGTATCTATAAACCCTCTATGCTTGTTTGTTCAGGCTATGACAATTATTCCATATTATAAAATTGATTGTTAACCTTGTTCACCGATTTTTAAATATTCTAAAATCTATAAAATATTGCACTATTCTTCAAAAGCAGCGTAAATAACTAGAGAGGCCTTAGAATAGCCATAGTCAATAACCAACACATGGTGTGTATTGGTACATTCTAGGCTATGGCTATTATTAAAACTGTAAAAACTGCTTTTCATTTACTATATCCATAGTTAAAGTACATTTTCAATAACAATATTTAATAATTCCAAAAACGTGATAACAACTATGTCTGAATCAATTGCAACTGTTGTAGAACTTGTTGGTAGTTCTGATAAAGGATGGCAGGAGGCAGTAGAAGTTGCCCTCCAAGAGGCAATCAAAACAATACGAGGAATTACAGGTCTAGAGGTTGTAAGTAAAACTGCTGTCATTGACCCAAATACAGGCAGTATTACTAAATATCATGCTACAATAAAATTAGCATTTGGTGTAGAACGCTAAAGACAAATTACTACTATTTTATATTTTTAAACAACTTGACTAATAAAACTAGAAAATTTGGTTATTGTATGTAAATAAAACAAAACTATAATTCGGTAATTTTAAGCCTTAGTACAATCAATTAAAACCTAGTTAATCAATTAAATATTATAAAAATAATTTGGATATTTTTTCTAGTTTTTAATGCCTTAATATACTCTTACTTCAAATGCCCCAAGCTTTCATATTTTATTAAAAACAATATTTGTGAATCACTTTTTTTATTATTATATTTTAAAAAGTGGAATACAAAGATTTAACCCCCTCCCCCTCCGTTTAAAGTGATTTCCTTGTTTTATAATACTTGATTCAAGTGAACAGATGCTTATATCATATGAAAGAAGTTTGGAAGAAAACATCAATGAAGGTATTAAAACTTTAGAATATCATATTAGTTCTCAAAATTATCCAATTGTAAATGAGATGCTCCAATTACAAATTGAAATATTACAATGGGTTCTAAATAAGCAAAAAAAAGAGAATAATTTGGAATCTTTAAAACAAATAATAAATTTTAAAATAAAAAGATTAGAATATGAATTGAAGATAGCAAGAAGAGATATAGAACATACTAGTAAAATTGTCTATCAACTAGAAATGTTGGAATGTTGCAAAATTATTATAAATTGGCAGTTGCAAAGAAGAACAAAAACAACAATAACAAAAGAAGATAATATTTCTGCGCTTTGCTAACATTATTAATATGCTAATCAATATAGGAACATTATTTTAGACGAAAAATTTCCCATTTGTAAATTAATTATTAGAATTAAAGTATGGAGTATTACGATTATATACACTCAAACCATAATGTGCTGAGATTTCTCAAGTAAAATGGTTTTTTTCTATTATTTTCCATACCATGTTTAATTACTAGTGAAACAATATTATTTCCTAAAGCATTAACGATGGCCGTAATTATATAGAAAGAATAGTTGTTGAATCCATAAAGATTACTATTAACAAAGAACTTTATATTATTGTGATTGATAGTATGTTATACATTTTATAACATTAAGTTCCCATTTCCTTTTAATCTTTAAATTTATACTAAATCCAAATTTTAATCTCATATATTATTAATAGTCAATTCAATTTAGAATATATAATACTAAATATTAAAATAATAATCATTTTTTTAATTTACTCTTTTTAGAATCATTAAAAAATTGGATAATTATAGGGCCTAATATATTCAATAAATCTAGAATAAAAGAGATCTGAAAGGGTAATAAGGTGCCTTTTTGTTGCGCAATTATCTTTGCATTATTTAGTGCATCTTCAAGTGGATATTCTTCCCAGAGGGATTTTAGAAATTCATATATAACTTGTTGACCTGTTTGTGTTTTTAGTAGTTGTGGTGTAAGTAAATCTGTCCTTTTCTTAATATTATCGAACATTTTGCTTTAAAAATTATTAGGTTTATCAGTATTATAAAATAATGTTTTGCAAGAATCAGTATATATCTCTAAAAAATATTTAAAATTAGATAGTAGATCCACATTGGAGGGACGAAGATTAGAGTCCTATACCCTACGCTTAATTTGCAGAATAATTTCTATAAAAAGAAATGAAAATTATATAGTCAATAATATTAATCTTAATATCATTTAACAATTAATTTAGTATTATGTCTTCAACCAAAAAAGATAATATAAAAGAAAGTACCAATAAATTTAAGGAGAATCAATGAAAATAATGAGGCGACTTTCAGGGGATATCAAGAACAAATCAACAAACAACACAAGAAATATCAAATAACACGATAGAGTTACAAAAAAATGTTTTAATACAAATCAATCATCATATGCTCAATTCTTTGATAACGTCTATAAATCCTGGGAAAATTTCACGATTCCAGAAAGATATTCTGAAACATACGATACATTCGAGAAAAACATACCAAATTATACAGTCAATGCAACAAACTTCATAAATGAAATCACTGTCGGTGGAATTGAGAATTTTAATACATCAATAGAATCACACAAAGATATTACAACGATATAGTACAAAATAATTTTAACTACTCAAGAAAAATAGAAAGATCATCTAGTAGATAAAAACCTTTTTTCTTTAATTCATTACTTTGGACCTTTAATAGTTCTGAGGAATTAGAACTAAATCTTTATTAATAAGATTTCTGATCAGAATAGAGAAGATTATAAGAATGAGTAACACCATAGAAGATGAAACATGTTATTACGCAACTTATGCCAAAATACTTGGACATCCCGAAGAGAAAGAGTGTTCTAACCCTGCTACAAGACATATTGAAAATAAGAATACTTCTCAAAGTTTTCCGGTATGTGAAGATCATTATCAACTAGTATCAAAAGAATCCAAACCCTAATTGCAGTTCTAAATAATTGTATCATGAGATCTCGCTCGATCTCAACTATACACTAATAGCGGAAAATTAAAGGTCGCAAATTGTTACATAGTATTTTGGTTTTCTTGTTATTTTTTAAAAACTATTATATTAGCATAATTGAAGGTGAATGGATAATAAGTGGTTTACGTATCATTTGCATTTAGAATAACAAAGTTAATCAAATCTTAAATAATTAAATTATCTTAAATATAAAGGGGAAACAAAATAGTTTCTCATTCATAGCCTTTGTCACAATCAATTGCGAGTTTTGAGATTTCTCGGCAATTGATTAGGCTATGACAACGAATTCTACTAAATTATTGAATGTTACATATACCTTATAAAGGGGATACAATTTTTCATATTCTTTTTCGAACTTTGGTTCCTAATAAGAAGGATTTAATTTTTAGTTTTAACAATTATTAAGTAATAATTTCTACTACGAATTTATGTTTCTAATAATGAAGGATCCGCTAAGTTAACATATAAATGTTTAAATTCTAAATTATAAAAATATTCTTTTACTCATTAAGTATTATGATAAGTTCTAAATAAAAGTCTTCATATTCACAAATTAATTATTTAAATAATAATGCCATTATTAGTTTCCATAATATGATCAATAGACCATTAAAGCGAAAAATCATTATCATATAAGACAGAATGGAAGGTTCCAAAGAAGAAGCAAACATAAAATATATAGAATACTTTTTATCTTGGAGCATAAAATATTATTATTGTTCCAAACTGTCATAAATGAACCAATTATCTCATCTCTATCAGGTCTTTTTTATCAACAACAATTCCCCCCCCTATTATAGGTGACAAAATAAAAGATTTCTCTATATGCTGCATAAATCCTATGAAAGTATGATGGCTGGAAAATTGGGAGTATATATACAAATACAAAACAAAACCCCCCCCTAAAGCTCCAACTATCCAACTCGTACTTTCTCTCAACCAAACCCAAACTAGATAACCTCCACCTATTTCAAAAAGACCTGCAAGAAAAAAGAAAAATAAAGTGATTAAAATTTTCGATTTGGTCATCTTAATATATGATTTTAAAGTTTTTTGTTATAATTAAATGAACTTTGGTATTTCAAAAATTTTTATATTCCTTAATAACAGGTTTGTATTGATATCGTGATTAAGAATAACCTTTACATTTTTCCTATATCTATAGGATGAGAATATATTTACAAAAGACAATTATCAGAAAAAATCTCAATTGTATGGTAAATTTTTTGATCCGCAAATGTTGTAAGACTTTTCATATATTTGTAATTTTTTCTAAAAAAGACTTATTTCTATCTTTTTCTTCCATGTGCAACATGGCACAAAGCAAAGGAAAAATATTATAAAATATCAATAGCTCATCAATTACTGTAATAAATTCTATAATAATTATAAGTAGTTATTATATATAATAGGTAAATATTAATAAAAAGTGCACCTACATACTACAGAATTTGTATTATCTTTGTTATTTTTTATGTTAATTACCGTTATGGTAATCACTATTACCAGTTCTACTCCTAGTGGTTATCACTTATCTAAATTTTATATCTATGCAGAACCTAGTGACAACAACAAAGAAAAAGCAGAAGATAAGGAAGGAAAAGAGACTACCATAGACAAAGAAGAGCAAGAACAAACAAAAGATAAAGATAAGGAAGAAAAAAATAGTGACGAAAAAGAGAAATCACAAACCTCGTATATAGATCCTGCTTATAGATCTTTCTTTCCTATAAAACGAATAGTAATACCTGAGGTTTATGAAACATTAGCAAACGGACAGTCATACAGATTTAACATTAATAATCCAAATGATAAAGTCCAAGTAGATAAAACAGATAAATCAAACGTCTTTACAAAACAGAATGATGATGGAAGTTGGAGAATAGACTATGGACGACCTAGAATTGATATTCATACGAAAGATGCAGGAATATTACCTGATAAAGTGGACCAATTAAATAATATGTCTAAAGGTAAAATTCAAAGCTGGGATTATTCTGAACTAAAAAAGATTGGATATTGGTATAAACCAACGGATTGGAAGAATATAGAAGTAACTCTGATTTTTAAACTACTTGATTCAGCACGTTCTAAAGGAGATTCACATTCTATTTCAATAGTAACTAGATCCATATCTCATAGTCAACTTGATAATGATTATAAGAAGGGACCCAAATTTTTTTGTGGAGGGTCAAGTTATCATAACAACCTTTCAAATGAAGGGCAAGTAAGGAATAAAAAAGAACAATTTCATATTGATTATGAATGGGAACGCTACAATGATGAAATGAAAACAGTGGGAGACATATATAATAAAATAATAGGTTTCAAAGCAATATCATATAATCTTAATGATACCGCAGTAAAATTAGAAACTTGGATTGATACAGAAAATGGTGGTAAAGGACCCTATAAGAAAGTGCATCAGGCCATAGATAATGGACAGTGGGGGGATAACATGAAGTTATGTGGTGCTGAGACAGACGGTCAAGCAATTACATGGGGTTCTCCAATTGTTATAATCAAGGCAAATGATTTCAAGTTTGATATTTATGACTTGGAAATAAGAGAAATAGTTCCTCCAACTAAATTGTATGATGATAGTAACGTTATCATTTCAAATTAAAGTATCTACAATTATTATAGAATAATTATTTTATTTTTCCCAGTCAAAGCAAGTACTATCATTTTGAAATTAAAATTCATCGGTTAATTAGTAATAAATAAATCATGAAAAATAAAAGATAGTATTAAGAATCCTAATCCAGACACATTAATTAATTCAATATAACTCAATTTTATACAAACATGTTCATTTACTTAAATTATATAAGAAAAGAATAAACTAAATGTATAATTCTTCCTATTTTGAAATCTAAGAAATTATTCAATTTAAAATAGACACTTTTTTGATAGTTTATAGGAAATATAAAATATAATCAATATTATATACAATAATTAAATTAAATCAGCAAACCATAGACTATAATTCGACAAGAATTGTTCAATAAATAATTTACTGGAATTTTTATGTAGAAAAATTTATACTAAAACAATAAATATATCAAAAACAGTTTCATTATTTAATTAATTAATGATATCTAAAATTCCAATTCGGTTTATTGTTTTTATCATTGTTATAGTTTTTGCTAGTAGTATTTTTTTAACATCTAATTCTGCTGAAATGGTCTTTGCTAAAAAAGATAAGGATGATAATAAGGAAAAAGATAAAGATCAACTAGTAGTTAATGCCCGTCTTAATCTGAATAATATAGATATGAAAAATACTGAATTCATACGGCTTACAGCCTTTATAAATGGTGAAGACTTTAAACAAGATATTCCTATTTCTTCAATAGACAAAAGCAAGAAAAAATTTGATGTTGAATTAAAAACAGATATAGATAATGGTATAGTAGATGCTCATGTACCTGATGAATTTTTTGTATGTGCATATCAAGTTGGTAATATCTTAAAAGAATACAATTACTTGGCGAAATTTGATTGTAATGAAGGAGATATACTAAACATAAAAAAACCAACAGAAATTGAACTGTTTAAACCTGATTCACAAGTATATGTAAAAAGCCAAGCAGTATATCAAGCCACTCTGAATAATGTAAATAGCTCAAATAGTAACACAGTTAAAATAAAAATTATTGCTCCTCTGGCAGATAAAAAAGATACAAAAAAACTAGTAATTGCTGCCATGATAAAAGGTCAAATACAATCTGAAGTTATAGAAGATGTACAAGCAGAACTTGATAAAAGTGATGATAGTACAATAACGA
>JAICEO010000096.1 GCA_025924135.1 Nitrososphaeraceae archaeon
CTGAGTCAGCATTTTCTGAGTGGGAAAACAATCTAAATAAAATCTATTTTAAAAATGTCAAAGATAATAATAATGTAGCAGACATAAAAATAAAATTTAAAAAAGGAAATATTAACCAAGGTGGTTCTGCTGCTTTCATAATATGTTATAAAAATAATAATATATGTCTATATATATACTGCGTTAAATATTTCAGAATTAATGTAGAGAAATGATTGTATGAGATTTAGGATAATTATGCAATATTTGCACACTATGCAGAAATTGCATATAACTTGTAAAATAAGTTTTTTTATCTCTTATAATATGTATGTCTTTCATATTTTAGTATTTCTTTGCATCTTTGTAATAAATTATATACTTTATTTTATAACATAATAGTAGCAAAACTATAGTGCCTTTGACTCATTTGACAGATAGTTTGCAAACAGCCTCAAACCTTTTCACCAAAAAAGAAATAGGGTTGGTAGAGAGAACATATGGCAAATAGTAGGAATATTCTACTACCAACTCTATTTAAAAATTATACACAGCAAAGCTACGTTATATTTTAATTAACTATAATGAAAAAAAGGATTTTGAGTTAGATTATAAAATGAATAGGTATTATATTTTTCTTTCTTTCATATTTTTATCTCATCATATTGCGACATTCTTGTGCACACATTCTGCACATTTCTGCACATTCTTTACATATTTCCATTTTGCTACCCATCTTTTCACATTCCATTGCACATGCTTCACACATGTCTGCACACATATTGCACATTTGTTTCGCGTACTCACTACCTCTAGCCATCATCATAGAAGCCATTCTGCACATGTCTGCACAATCACGACACATCATCATACATCTTCCCATCATTCCTGCCATCTCTGAATTTGACATACATTGTGTACAACAAGCTTCACAACATTGTGCACAATTGTTACAAGCATCAATACAAGTTTGGTTTTGTTGATTTTTTAAAATTGAAGTTTTCATAATTGTAGTCGAATTTTCTGATATATAATGATTTTGGTAAAAATTGTAAGATATTGGTAAAATTTGCATATATTTAGCATAAATTGCATATTTAAATAAATTATATGTAAATTCTGCATAATTGTATATGTAGATTTTGCATCTAAATCAAGCTTCATGATAATATATTCAATATTGCAAAAGTTAAAGAAACATACAGTTTTAAATAATAAAATAGATACAAATCAAAAGGAATCCAAACATTGTTAATAGTCTGATTTTCTTTGTTTATACCCCATTTCCAAATTGAAATTGATTTTTCTATTTTGATATATGCTTAACTTATAGTAGTTCTTATTGTTATGAACTAAAAAAACGATTGCGAAATTCAAATTGATATATACGCACCTCTAATAAATTTTCTAAATTTTATCCTAGACATTATTAAACTTAAAGAAAAAAAGATTGACAATACTAAAATGAGAATATTCTTAATAAAACAAATGAAATAACAGATAAATATTTTATTCATCTTATTAGATTTATAGTAAATTTAAACTCAGATTGTCATATTTTTCTAAATTTACCACAATTAGAAATCCAAGGAGTGGACCAGGAAATGAAGATCAAGGAATTACAACATATTTCTATAGGAAATTTAATTAGTATCCTTCCATTTTCTCAAATGACCAGTATTGGCATCCAGATAGATATGCCATTTTTCTACTTTTTGCTTTTTCCAACTTCTTATTTCTATTTCCTTTTCATTGTTAGGCTCTAATTTTTTTGGATCTAATTCTCCTATCTTTTTCAAAGTTCTATTAGAAAGATCATTTACTGGTTTTGCCTCAGAATTAGTCATTTCTACTCTATCACCTCATAAAAGACTATTTTTCCATCTTCTAATTTCTCTACAGCATAAACGTCTCCTTCATATTCTACTCGATAAAATTTTTGTTCTTCAAGTCCCTGAACATCAATGTTAATGAAATCCCTTTCTTTTTCTTTCATTACCTGAACTTCAGAAGAGTTTACAAGATCTGCTTTTTTCTCGGACATACTTTACTATTGATAATAATTTATTTAAAAATTGAAGATAATTTATAGGTAAAGAAGAATACAAACCATAGATTTCTTATAATCGTAACTGTAATTCATTCATATAAAAGACCACGGCTAACTTTGGACCGACCATGTATTTAGTCCTATGATTAATAGACTTTTTAAAAATAATTAAAAATTATTGAACAACATTAATTGCCATTATCTAAATAGGTGGTATGAATACTATTTCAATGTTCAAGGTATGAAGAATTAATTAATTAATATTTTATACAAGTTTTACTTTTAACTTTCTATTTTATTATACTTTATAAGTATCATTAATATTATGATTTTAGTTAATACTATGGTAAACTTAAGGGAAGAAAACAAATGCTTTTTACTTTATAATTTGAATATTAATAAAGGATACAAATCATATTGATTGAATTTATTTTATTTGTCATGCGGATTCACTATTAAAGCAGGGAGATGCCTGGGGTAGAATAGTCCTAATTTCAGTATTCAATCAATTTATACTGAATAGAATTGGCATTGTAATTCATTTTTCCATATTTCCGTTTCTGAATATGGACTTACCTTTTTAGTTTTTTTCGAATCTTGAGAAAGTTTGCGGTTCCTCAATATTGTGAATCAAAAATATTATTGGAAGAGTATTTTCAATCATTTCAATTTGTTCTAATACATGATCTAATCTCCGAGAGTAACTCATTTTTTATTATTAACATAATTCTACAAAATACATGTATATTAACACTGATAAAATCTGACCAGTCGGGGGAGGGTAGAGCCTTTCATGTATTACTGTTCTACTAAAATTTATTTAGCTTTTATTGTTAGAAACTTATAATGAATAAAAACAGGTATCAATCCCCGTTATGACATTGAATAATATATTCATACTTTTTTTAAAGTTGTTATAGTTTGGATTAATCAAAATTCTGTTATAAGTTATTTATATTTTGAAGTCCATAGATTCATTATGAGTGAAAATGAAAAAACTGGCTTAAATAATTCTACATACAATATATTGTCTGCTTTAGGAAGAGATGCTGATTTCCTTTACGATACAATTGATAAATATATTCGTGATGCAGAAAGTGCTAATAAATCTGATTTGGTAGAACTATGGAAAACGATAAAGAATGATCGTCATAAACATATAGATTTGTTAAAAGGGGCTTTAGAAAAGGAAATTCATCAATAAATTCTTTTTTTAAAAATAATATCTAAATATCTGATTATTAAAACATAAAAAACCTCAATGGAATTCTATATGTCGTGCTGACTTTCCATATTACATTGTATTTAGCTTTTATTGTTAGTAACTTATTATAAATATATATATATAAAAAATCAAAATTTCTTTAATATTTTATCATCTACTTATAGTTGAGATTTTCTTTTATGAATAACACCTTTTTGAATTAATATGAATATCATTTGATAAAAAGAAATTCCTAATTTGAATGCCTCAAAATCTATATTTCTTAAAATGTATTTTATTGATTCATTATCTGATGAAGATAGTATAAATTCATCTATAATTTTTTTGAATTTATCATCATCATTATAATGTCGCAACATTAACTTGATTTATCTACATAGTTATTAAGTCATTGGTAAAAATGTTAGTACTAATGCCTAACCTGTAGCATAATCACTTTCAGATGAAAAAATAAAAATTTTTGGTATAAAGTGAGATTTACTACCCTAGTCATAACAAATATTTACAGTATTCTGTGAAATTACTAACAATAGGTATAAATCTCATATTCTTGTATTTTTTTGCATCTTTGCATTCAATTATATATCTTAAGTTCCTATATTATGGTATGCAAGAATATTGTCATCAATAAGGAAGAAAGAAAAATCAACCAAACTGAATCCAAACACCTTACTTAAGTTAGTAGGTAGAGAAGTAGATAAGTTCTCTTATTTTCTCATACAATATCTGGAAACCTACTAACTTAAGTAATTTAATTTCATATAGCTAAAAGTAATTAAATTAATTCCGTAAATTTTGATTATAAATGGAATATGGTAAATTGTATAAACGATATCCATCATAAAGACAGTATATTTAATAATCAATTATGGATTATGGAAAAACCTAGCCCTTCTAGGAGTAAATCAAAATAATGTAAATAAATTTAGAAATCATAAGAAAAAAAATATTGAGATTTGATTATTTGTAATTACACTTGAAATGGGTAAATATTATAAAATTTCAATTAGAGTATGTCAACCTCAATTGACTAGACTAAACTAATTAATGATAGAAAAGGAGTCATAACTAAAGATAACCAATCATGTGGAAATATAATTGGAGAAGATGACGAAAATATAATAATAGAAGGTTGTGCAGTGCGTCAACACTTTTACAGAATTCCCAAATCAGTCAGAGATGCCTACAACGGTGCTGAGTTAACATTAAACATTTCATATGATGAATTAAAAACTTATGAAGACAAAGATGAGGGTAAAGGAATGTTAGAATCAATTACTGGTTCAATTAAAGATAAAACAAAATCGATAAAAGAAAAAACTGTTGATAAACTTGACGATGATGATGAGGAGGAGCATCAACAACAAATGAAAAGATTCGATCAAGATATACAAACTTCAACAAATACAAAAAACCTCAATAGAGAAAATCAACAAAAGGAATTAAATAGAAACATAGATAGTGGTGAAAAATCAGATGAAAGTTCTACAAATGTAGCGTCTTCATTCAGCTGTGAAAATTGTAATACAAAATTTACAAGTCGTCAAGAACTAAAAAGAACATTTCTCATCTAAACATTAATTTTATATTTTTTTTATTAAACTAATTTTTAGTAACAAAAATAAGGGATAAGGATTTCTTATCACCTTTTTATCCTTTGGGATTAAGTAGATTTAATCAGATTTTGAAATTTTGATTTTAGTTCTTTATCTAGTCCTGGAGAAAATTCTTGTGGTGCCTCTGGTAGATTTGGTATTGCTGCTCCTTTTGGAATTCCGTCCAATGTTTCAAGTTGGCCATCTTTAAAAGGAGATTCTCCATTAAATATTAAAGATAAGCCAGACTGTTCATTTGTCATTGTAAATTGCTGATTATGCAAGTTCAGTTCTTCTAATTCTCTTACCTCTGGCATTTTTGAAGTATCAACCTTTGGAACAGGTAATGTTTTGTTCCATTCTACTCCTAATGTCTCTAATGCTTTGGCAAATACTTTTTCATGAGCGAGATCTCTTACAATTAAATAGGAAACAGTTGCCCTGTATGCTTTATCGTCACTCATCTCATATAATCTACATTTTTGAAGTCTACCTGTTGCCTCTAACATTAAATTATAAAGCATATTTAAAACTAAATTTCCACTGTCATAAACATAAGTTGCAGTCCATGGATTGCCTGCGGCATCTACCGGTCTACAACTCTGTCCGGCAACTAGAAAATGATGTATATTTGGTGATTCAAGTGCAACAGCGAGTGGAAGTTCATTAGGATCTGCTTGTGTAGATGCTCCTTCTAATAGGACGTTTATTGTATTAGAAATTAATTCAACATGTCCCATTTCTTCTGTTGCAATTGATCTTAAAAGATCTTGATATGGTTTTGCATCTCCTCTAAAATTTATATTCTGAAACAAATACTGCATCATAGTCCTCATTTCTCCGAATTGTCCCCCAAGACCTTCCTGTAAAGCTTGTGCTGCTTTGGGATTAGGTCCATCACTTTCAGGGATAGTATTTGGTAGTTTATTTATTGATGTAAACATGAATTGGGTTGTGTTATAAATTATATAACAATTGTATGATTTGAAAAATAAATCTTTTTAAGGTTATGGATATAATATTATTATAAAGACAACAACAATTTTGAATAGTGAATTTTAAGAACCAATTTAGGTTTGATGGTCTTATTATTCTTCAATTAAATTCTTCCAAATATTCTCTCATCATATGTTATAATTATAATAATGTATTAAAAATTATATTAATTACAGTGGTGGATCTTCGACTTTTTCTGTTATAATTTCTTCACTTACAGTTCGTGTTTCCGTGACAGGCTTTTTCTTCACTACTATTTCCTCTTTAACATAGGGAGTTCTAGAAACTTCTACTTCTTCTCTTTTTAGAGGTATACGTATATTAGTTTTATTTTCTACTGTTTTTAAAATTTCCTTTTTTTGTTCCTTTGAATTATTATTATTATTATATGATGATGACTGATCATTAGTCACTGGTCGTATTTCTATTGTTAGTTCCTCATGCATAACAGGAATTTGTTCTGTTTTAGTATCCTTTACTGGTTCTTTTGTAATAATTACCTCGTCTATCACTTCTGTTTTAGTAATATCTAATTTTTCTGCCATTAATGGAATAATTTTTTCTTGTTCTTCTTCTTCTTTTGTATTGCTTAAAGAATTATCCTCATCATCGCTAGTTTCTGTTTTTTCTATTTTATTATCACTGCTAGAATCTCCTTGATCGAGATTTACATTTTGAGATTGCATATATGAATTTCTTGCCTCTTCTTCAGTTACTTTGAACCATACTCTATCACCATCATAACCTTGAACTAAATTTTTTGGAAAGGAAAAAAATTCTTTATCTATTAGACCTTTTTGTGCTAAGACAGATTCTGAATCAACACTTTGGATCTCACCAAAATCAGCATCATCAATTCCACGTGCCTCTTTTTTTATAATTTCATTCCAAGGAATTTCATCAAATTTTGACACCATAATAATAAAATTACTATAAAGAATATAATAGTTAATAATAGTCTTATACGGTTGTTATGAGATTATGGTTGACAAATTGATCGTAGTTAAATACAAACATATAATCTACTTAAATTATATTTTCTAAAATAATAGTAGAATGCAATTACCAAATTCACAGCCAGATAATGTTGATGATGATAATAATAATAATCCTCTAATAAAGAAAAGAAATAATGATCTTACAGATGATAGAAATCCCTTAATAGTATCTCCATCACAATCTGAAAAAGTCAGAATAATCGTCAAATCACCTACCTTAAAAGATAAAGAATCTCTTAAGTCTAAAGTAGGAGGGATATTTGAATCAGTTAAGGAGAAGACGAGTAATATTATTGACAAAGCGACTAAAGTAGAAGAACAAGATATTAGTTCCTTCAAAAGATTTTCAGAAAAAGTTTCTCAAACTAAACAACAAGGACAACAACAACAAGAATCTATTGAAGAGGAATTTGTCATTCCTGTAATAACAGAAGATTATTCACTTTCTAAAAAAACTCTTTCTGAAGATATCAACATTGAAAAACGATGGGTAGAACAAGAAGAGATAAAGATACCGGTTAAATACGAAAAAGTATTTGTAAATGATAAAGAAATTGATGTTTATTCAAAACAAGGAGCGATTTCTCAAATCAAAGAAAAGATATCAGATTTAGTTCAGTCTAATAGAAGAGAAAATGAAACTAAGAAAGAGAAAGACGAGAATATTAAAAATCAAAATGATGATAATAACGAAGCTGAAAACAAAAAAAGAGGAGAATATAAGGAGGAAGAAGAACTACAGTTAAAGGGAGAAATTGTACCACTTTTTGATAATCAGCAAAACGAAGACGTCAATAATAGACACTTGACTCAAAGCAGTGATAATAATAATAGTAATAAAGAGTTAGCAAAAAATGAACATCAAACCTTGATTCCAATCTATGCTGAGGAAATTACTATATCCAAGAAACTGGTAAAAGTTGGAGAAATTTTGTTAAGCAAGAGAAGAGTTATAGAGGAGGAAAATGTAAATGTAGAGACTACAAAAGAACGAATAGAGGTTGAACACCCAGATGGTAGAAAAGAAAAGCTAACAGGTTATTGAAAAATCCTATTTTTTGTTTTTATATGAAATTGATTTTTTTATTCCCTTGGTTATAAATATATTAGATTTTTTGAATATCATAGTAAAAGATACACTTCATTTTTCATAATTTTTTCAACTATGCTATTTCATAATTCCAAAATGAATAATAACCAAGATTATAAAATTAAAAATATATAATTAATGATAAACGGCGACTAGAATAAGCCGCTTCCGCCTCCACCTCTACCTTTTAAACTACCTAATATGTTATCCAAAAATCCTTCTCCTTCTTCTTGTTGTTGCTGTCCCTCTTGTTGTCCTTTTTTTGTTTTTTCTCTTATCACCTTTACTGCTTCGGCATAAACCTGTTTTCCTTTTTCTCTATCTCCATTACAGCAATCTTTAGATATTTGATCAATTACTTCATCTTCAGATACATTTTCCTGACTACTAGTGAATCTTTTTTTTTCGTCATTTGAAAACATATTTGTTATACTAGATGGTAACATCGACATAAATCCTGATGCTCTTTGTGGTTCAGCATTTCTTAACAAGAACTTTGATACCAAAGATAGTCCCATACTAGCCGCACTTGAGGAAAGTCCGCTTCGTTGCGAAAATAGTCCAAATATATCATCCATGTCCATGTTATATCATAGACAATAAATCTTATAAGACTTTTTTTTAGATATTTATCATTATTTATAATATTTTGGAGTTATAATCATAGTTGTTTAACACATACACAAAAAAATTTTATTGGAATAAAAATATTTTTATATTTAATTTTCTTTATTCTTTGTCTACATTTGATGTATCTAATTCTTCAGATGTGACATCCTCTGTTATCTCTTTAGTGTCTGTAAAAGCCTTCTTTTTTATTACTGCCTCTTCTTTAACATATGGTTTTTTTGAGACTTTAGCTTCTTCTCTTTTTAATGGAATTTTTATCTCTTGTTCTGATTGTATTGGACTTTGTGCTTCTGTTTGACCACTTGCAGGTC
>JAICEO010000097.1 GCA_025924135.1 Nitrososphaeraceae archaeon
ATCTTCCTTTTAAAAATGACAAATTTGATCATATCAATTGTTGTGGGAGTGTTTTAGGTTTAGTTAGAGATATTGATTCTGCCCTACTTGAAATGAGTAGACTTTTAAAAGCCGAAGGAACTTTATTTATAGAAGTTGACTCACGTTGGAGTTTGGATACTTTATGGATGATGTTGGATTATTTTTTATTACATAAACTAGGATTTTATACTTCACGTAATGATGTAAATAAAATAATTTTTTCTTCTATTTTAAAAGATATAATAGTTGACTATCCCTATGGCGAGTATGAAGGTTTCCAAGACAAAAATTATAAAATTAAACTAAAACTTTTTTCTCCTTTTGCATTGCAAAAAAAATTTTGTTTATATAATTTTAAAGTTCTTAAAAAGTGGAATATTCATTCAATAACAAATTTACTTCCAAGTACAATTCTTGATAAAGATAATCCATCTAATACAGTTAAAAAAATCTTTACGATGTTATCTTCAATAGAAGAAAAGATGCCTAATCTTATTCCTGGATGTAGTACAGTTTATTTATTAAAAAAAACTTAGTTAATACATTTCTTTCTTTATCTTATCATTTTTTCTATTGATTGAACACTAAAACTATCTCTATTCAAATCCCTTAGATAACGTCAATTAACATGGTTCAATGATTTTTAAATATTTTATATCTAAACGAATGCTTAAGAGTAATAAACAACAATCAAGCCAAAAGTAGAACTTTAGTTCTCATTTTTAAAGAATTGTTTATTACTTACTTCTACATATTATATTATATAATATTTAATGAAAAATATCTTAATAGTTGATGATGATGTTGATACCTCTTTAAGATATAAGAAATGGTTGGAAGATGAAGGCTTCACTTTAACTTTAATAAATCACCCTAATACAGCAGAACAAAACTTTAATCCAGAAAATTATGATCTTGTTCTTATTGGTTTTAGAACGTCCGTAATGGATGGTTTTGAACTTTATAAAAAATTATATGAAATGTCAAAAAAAGTACAACAAGATACATCATCATCAAACGATTTTAGGGTTTGTTTTATGACCGCATCAAGAATAAATTACACAGTGTTAGCAGAAATTCATCCTGAATTTGGAGAAGAATGTTATGTTTGCAAAGAAAGTTCAAAAGAAGTTTTTTTAAAACATGTTTATTCTTTGATATCCTAAATTTGTTTATTGTCTTTCTATTAGACGCCAAACTTAAATTATTATAAGAGATATTATTATTTTTCGGCGCCGAAAAATAATACATATATTTTTCATTTCACAATCTATAAAATTAAATTAAATTATACAATTCTTTTTTCTTTCCTTTGTTTATCTCATCCTGAATATCTTCAATCATATCATCTTCTCTAGAGAAGCTTCGGTTGGTAATTGATTTTACATATTGTTGTTGCTGTGGTGGTGGTGGCAAAATATTATTTAACATTCCAGTGGAAGCTGCATAATAAATACCACCACCAGCTATAATACCTAAAACTAAAAGGTCGGATATTCTCCAGCCATATATAATATCAAAATAAAAAAAGAAGTATATTAAATTATTTTCTTAAGCATATGATGATAACAGCTTTCTAACCTTGGGAAGAAAATGTAAAAAGTTACCCACTCAAATCCAATTCGTATAAACAATCCCATAACATCATTAAGTCCATTACCATAGTGACTCCATATTACCAACCATATCTGCCATATCAATTCATTCCATGTTATTTCTATTACCCAGATTTTTGTTTGTGTAATAATTAATTTCCTGACGTGTTTGAACTGTCTTTCCTTGATAACTTCTATTGTCTGTTCCCAGATTTGATATCCGCAGTAGTCCCATGCTAGGGAACCACCAATCTGTTCTATTCCTCTGTATACTACTTGTTCTCCTATTTGTGCCCATGCTGTGTATATTACTGGTCCTTTTACTGCACTGATGAAACTAATTAACACCATTTTAAAAGTGGTCGGTAGTGAACACCTTGAATCACCTCAGACAATTTTTTCTTTCTTTCTTCATATTCAGTGGCGATAGATGTTGAACTATAGTATGCGAATGAAGATATCTGTGCTATTAGTAGAGTAAGACCAATGAACATGAAAACAAGATGGGTTGTTGTGCACCATAGATACAGCATTAAAAAAATAGTTATTGTTGGGACAATAAGAGCTAGTTTAATTTTCAAGACATTATTCTTCTGACTCGTTTCCCTCACTTTCTTCTTCTTCTTCTCCACCAGTTGAACTTTATACATAATAAAATTCAGACTAACTGATTTATTTAAGAGAATTGGTCTTTTTTATAGAAATTTTAATCTTTTAAGATTTCTTTAAAATTATTACAATAAATTTAAATATAGGCAGAAATTTTTCGGCGCCGAAAAATATTGATATTTATATTAAATAGAGAAAAATATTTGGTATTTATATTAAATAGATTTAACAAGAATCAAAATTATCATAAAAGTCTGATTAATTAATTGACTAAATTAATAGAATAAATGAATTAATTATTAATTTTTAAAGAAACAAGTTATTCCATTTTTCATATATTACGTGTCTCTATATTATTTATAATTGAGAAAATATAACCTTAAATTGAATCTAATATTTAGTTTTTATAAAGCATATGTATAATTAATGGAGCCCGGGCCGGGATTAGTATCCTCGGTTCGAATCCTTTTTTTTTGTAGAATTCATATGGAATTTTAACAAGAACTAAGAAATAACCTTTACTTTTTATAAATCAAATAACAATATACAATTTTTAATTGTATATTGTTATAATCAATATTCAAACTGTTAAATTTTATATTGTATAGTCTAAGTTATGGAAACAGAGAAAAAAAACTTTATTGTTGAAGATTGGCAATCAGTAGTCAATAAACCTGTATATACTAGTAACGGGAAGGATATTGGAGTTGTCCGTTCTGTTCAGCCACAATTTATAGTTTCGTCCTTAGGTCGAGTGACTGAGGATAAGTATCTGATCCCAAAAACATCTGTTCAAATAATAGAGAATGGAATTGTCTATATAAAAGAAGATTCGGATTTTGCTGAAAAGAATTTTAGGATTGTATAAGGAGAGAACTTTAATGGAAAAACAAAATTTAACCAAATCTGCGGCAGAACAAATTAAATCTACATATAAGAGACTATTAGATGAATTTGTAGAATTATTTCCTAAAGTTGATCAAAAATTATTGTTAGATATATTATACTTCCAAACAAATTATAAAGATTGGGAAGGTAACGTCTTGTTGAAGATCGTATACTCTTCTAAAGCAAATGTTGATACAGAGAAAAAGAAACAACAAATATACGAAAAATATCAAAAGATCCCTGAGGAAGTATTAGAAGATCGAACCTTGAGTGTTAAACTAGTAAGAATGTATATTAATGATCTAGAAGAATTCATTAATAGTGATAGCGATATCGAAGCAATTTTTGGATCAGCAACATTAAGTCCAACAGATTCATATTCGTCATGATAACACAAAATATATTAAACAGGATGTCAACAGAAACTTGATCTATTTTTACTTTATTTTCGATAAATTTTAAATATATATTTTTAACTAGTATTTAGTCATTAATTTATCTAACACTCTATAATCAAAATTCTAGATTATATAGATGGTCATATCTGCTCGGGCCGGGATTAGTATCCTCGGTTCGAATCCTTTTTTTTTGTAGAATTCATAAATAAATTCTTATAAGAACGAATAAATAACTTTTACTTTTTTTGTTGAATTAAATAACAATTTTAAAAGTAAAATCGTTTAGAAATTATAAATCAATATCAATAAGAATTGAATGAATAAATGGAATCAGTGGGATTTGAACCCTTCTATAAAGTGGGACCACTACTAAATTTCTAATAAACTAATTATACAGAGTTAATGAGTTACCTGCTAGTCAAATATTAAGTGTGATTGTAATGTTTGAGCTTAATTAAGTGTAAAAAAGATAAAGAATAACATTAGTAAAAATTTGGGTCAAAAATAGGTTATTAATTTTTGATTACGGACTATTGAATTAGGGTAACTGATAAGTAACTCAAGTTTATAAGAAAAGCTAAAATCATAATTCACCTAATGGTTAGACACTTGAAATAGTTCCTCCCTCAATGACATATTCTCAGTACAGATAATATAAGTAGCCTAGTTGAATACTAAGATAAAATGAAGATAACGTTGCTCATTGCTCACCTGCAGCAGCAGCCATTACAGTTGACCTATCAAACGCATGAGTTTAGTTTGCTCATACTTCTCATCTACAACAGGCACCAAGCTTACCATAAGTTCATCCAAACCTGAATCCAGAAGTTTGGTCAACGATGTAGATACTGTGTCTTCATTTCCAGAGATTATCATATTATTAACAAGATCATCAGTCACCTTCTTATCTGATGTTAATGGAAAGCCTGCATCAGCAAACATTTTAGCATAAAAAGGAAGCTTTGAGTACATTTCAAACATTTTATGACCTGCAGCCATTACAGAATCGCGATCTTGACTAAGTGCTACGGGAATATGTGCTACCAATGGAGGAGGGTTAGAGCGTCCATTAGCAGTAGCTGCTTCATGTAATAACGGAATTCCGGTATGGAGCAAATAAGGAACAGGACACATCCATGAAAGAGCTCCATCAGCAATTTCCCCCGCCAATTGAAACGCCTTTTTTCCTAGTGTGGAAATTAACACTGGAATTTGAGCTGTTCGTGGAAATTCGATTACAATGTTAAAGAATTCTCCATGATGATCTATCTTCCCATCAATGAGGATGGAATGAAGCACTTTCACATATTCGCGTAAATGAATCAAGGGTGTTGTTTGGGATAAGCCGTACATATCTTCTACAATAGAACGATGACTAGGACCAATTCCAAGGCGTAATCTACCTGGTGCAATATCATGAAGCGCAAGAACCTCTTGTGCTAGGACTATAGGATGCCGTGGATACGTTGGTATAATAGCCGTTCCTAAGCGTACTATAGATGTTTTTATTGCTGCTGCTGCAAGTATTGTCAGTACGTCAGGGAACCAAGGAGTATTGGTCATCCAGATTTGCTTGACACCGGCAGCTTCGGCTGTAGAAATTGTTTTTATTGCTGTTGCTGCATTTGTTCCATTTACGATGAGTCCAATACGTTCGCGTATTGGCCGTCGACTTGGAGAAACTTGTAAGTCTGAATCTTTTGTCATATTTTAAGCTCCCATCTTATTTGCTTATCCATTTTTAGAAATCCCCGTTAATGAAATATAGAATATTATACAGAATTTAAGTATTGTATTGTATGTGCTTCTACTAAATCGCTGTTATTAAAATATCTTTTAGGTAATTACTAATAATCATCACCGTTTTTATTAACAAGAATATAGGTCTGATATGGTTTCTTTAACAAATTCTATTTCTATAAATTAAGTTATTGTTTTTTGCTGCAAATACAGTAGCCATAGAATTACTATTTCTATTTTTGTTAATTCAGAAACAAAATTGTTATCTTTAATATAGGGGTGCTATCTGCTTGGTCCCATTGATTAAGTGGGTTCACTTTTTTTCTTAATTATGAGTTTTTTCAACTTACATGTGATACTTTTTACAATCATTTCTATGATTATGTTGATTAATATGACAAATATTTGATATTTTCAGTACATCTATTACATTTTTTAGTTTTTAATAGATATGCAGCTTGTTTGGTTACTTGTTTTCCTTCTTCACTGATAGATAATAAAGTATTATCTAAATCCTTACCTGAAAGATGTATATATCTTCTAACAACTTTTGTACCGTGTTCCCAGCCAAAAAAGACGCACATCTGAGCTTCTGTAAACCACTTGCATAAGTGAGTGGCTCTAGAATGTCGTAATAGATAGAGTCTTTTGTGTTTGTCCAATTTTGCTTTTGCTAGAGCTTCTTCGATTATCTTTTGGGCTCCTCTCAATCCTAGAGGTTGATTATTATAGTTAGTTGCCTGGCTTATCCATAATGGGAATTGTTTTTGATTCTTTAGGGGATGTATATCTAACCATTGTTGCAATAATTTGGCAAATGAAATAATCCTAATCCTTCTTTCTCCGGTTTTTCCTCTTAAAATCAATATTGCTCCATTTACATCTATTTTGCAATCTAGATTAGAGAGTCTAAGAAATTCTTCGGGTCTACTACCAGATTCATATAAGCAAGCTAAAAATGCTCTTTTCTGTAGTGTTGGAGTATTTTCTATCAGTATTGGAATTTCTTCTTCCTCAAGATACTCAGCAATATCCAAGCCTCTCTCTTGGCTATGTTTATCCTTGCCAACTTTAACAGCAAACCACTTAACGCAATCAGGATAATACTCGTTATTACCATATACCATTTTGTAAAACTTTTTTATAACAGCTCTATACTTTTCAACTGTTTCTACCTTGTATTTCTTGATATTCATCCATTGAAAAATTGTTTTGATGTCTTCTTTTGTAAATTTAGATAATGGTTTATCAATTTGTTTCCTTATTTGGATAACTATACTAATACATCGAGTAATAGTTAGGATGCTTTGATCTTTTTCTTGCATTATTTCAAGGAATTTGAATACATCTCTTTTATCATGTTCATCTAAGTCTGTATGTATTCTTTCAGTCCAATAGTCTAGTTTCTTCTTTCTGTTATAAAGATCTCGCATCTGATAATTTTCAAATAATTTGGCAACTTTATATTTATCGCTACTGGTATTATTTTTTTGTTGTTGTTGTACTATTGAAATTGTAGCTGTTGTTTCAGAATTGATGATGTGGTCTTTGTTATTTTTAGGGTCTATAATAGAGGTAGTAGTAGGGATTCGAACCGAAGGTTGTACGCCCGGGCCGGGATTCGAACCCGGGTCGCAGGAGTGACAGTCCCACATACTGAACCGGAATATACGATGCAAAATTTAATTAATAAATCTTAGAGCATCTCTATACTACCCGGGCGCATTAAAATTGTTTTATAAAAGCAGTTAAATATCTTTCTTTTTAGTATCATTCATATTTCTTCTAGAGATATAAGTATTATACAGAAAAAAGCAAGAGAGAAAAAAGAGAAAGAAGAAAAAAATGAAATAATAACATCAGTTACATCAAAAGCATTAAAATTATATAAAGAGGAAAAAAGTCCCCTAGATGTTGCCATAATATTAGGTATTACCGCACAACAAGCACAAAAATTTTACATTGATTATTTATCTCTAACAGACTCTCATCAGTTAGCACAGATATATCAACAACTCTATGAAAAATTAATTCAGGCGTTGGTTAAATTATTGTCTCATATAAAAAATAATGAAATAAAGATAAGTGAAGAAGAAATAGTTGAAGCAATAATAAATATTAATAAAATTGCCAGAACGCACAAAGAATAGAATGAAATTTACACAGAGATTGCCAATCTCAAAAGGAAAAGAGATACTTATATTAATAACAAAAATTTCTGGAAAAAACAGATTTCCAATCTAATCGTTGATTTTGATCGACTTGTCGTTCAAAGTGACTTTAAACGAAAACAAAAAATTTGAGATCAAATTAACGATATATTATACGACAAGAAAGCTTTTTTAAAGTTAGCTATCATGACTATTTTACAAACCATAAAAAAAGATCAAGAAAGATATTCTAATTTACAACTTATTTAATTATACTGAGAATCTACCATATTCAGAAAAGTATCTTGTTTATTATCAGCAAAAAATTTCAGAAATGGCCTACAGCTTATATGATATTATTTCGGAAACTACAGTACTTAATATCACAGACCCATAATATATCAAAGCATTTATTATAAAAGAAAATTATAAAGATAAAAAAAGTATTATATAGGAATATATTTATAAATAAAAAAGTATGGATAATATAATTATAATACTATTGGTCTGGACAATTTTATAACTAAAATATTATTCAAATAATTAAACCTATAACAATAGATTTTTTGTGATGGACATTGGTCATCATAAGAATACAAGTTACTGATGAAGATATTGCTTAATAGTTGAATTGAATATTAAAATCAATGAAAACCGTTATTAAATTTGTCAAACCAATTAGAAGTATTTATTTTAAAAATTTAAATTTAAAATATTTAGTAAAGTCGAAATAGCTGAAGTTCATATTAACAGTCGATCAAAAAATATTCAATTCTCCAAATTCTTCATACAGAACTTTTTATCAAATCAAAAAGTTTTTTGTTACTTACTGCATAGAATGATAGCTTATTTTTTAATCCTAATTCAGAGTCCAATTCTTGACCATTAGTAGAATACAATTCACCACCAGCTTCTTTTGCTATTAAATAAGCTGCTGCCATATCCGTAGATCGAATCTTTCCTCTGATATCTATATAAGCATCCATAAATCCTCGAGCAAAATAACACAGTTCAAGAGCATTTGCGCCAAAATGCCGTATATGAGAAGAAAAAGAAATAACTTTTGAAATTTCACCTAAAATGTGGGGTGGTACCCCTGATACATTTGTACCTATTAGTACATCAATCGATTTAAGATCTTCAAGAGATGTAATAGATCTGAAATCTTTTTCATTTCTAACATTAATTTTTTTATTATTAAAAAAAGAACCTTTTTGTTTTGAAGCTGAATAAATATCGCCTGTGAACAAATCTATTACTACTGCATCAGTAACAGAACTTAGTTTAAATTCATTAGCGAAAGCTAAAGAACAACAAGAGAAAGGAATACCACGAATTGCATTAGTAGTGCCATCAACTGCATCCATTATTATAA
>JAICEO010000098.1 GCA_025924135.1 Nitrososphaeraceae archaeon
TCCTTCTCCTTCTTCTCCTTCTTCTGCTTTTCTTGATTCATATACATTTAATTCAAATTTGTCATTTTTTAATACATTAAAGAAAAATTTCTTATTTGTGATTTTTTCAAAACAACTTAACTCGTAGTCTATATAATTGAGAAATTGTCTTGGCACTAGATCATAACTACTAGAATTAATATTATTAATATTGTTAAACATCGACCTTTTTTATAATATCTTTTTATTATTTAATACTTTAATTCATTACTTACTATTGAATCTTACAGTAGATAAATTTCGTTCCAATATATACGATCATGATGTGAGAACAGTATTGCATGCAGTAAAAATAATATTAAATTTAGATATTAGAAATTTGACAATTTTGTATATTAATTAATTTAACCAATTTAATTTAACCAATTTGTATATATTTCTTATACCAATTTTTTTAAGCAAGAGCGTTTGTATTTCCATGTTGTCATCTGAAGGAATACTAAATCAAAACAAAGCAAGAAAGACTCGGAAGAAGAAAGATAAAACAAACTCAAGAAAAGAAACGACTAACAAAGAAACAAATAAAGAACAACAATCACAAGAAATAAAGAAATTATTTCCAGAACCTATAATTTATGACCCAGACAAAAATCAAAGAAATATACAATTAGTAATAGATGATAATAATAATAATAATTTCAAACAAGGTACGAAGGATCAAATTATTAGGGATGCAAAAGAAATTACGAACTATTATTTAAATATTCACAAAGATATGATAAATACCTATAATTCGATATATTCTCAAATGTTAAAAAATATTTCCAATCTATATTTGGATAATTTTTTTACTGTTTCTGGAACATTCACAAATTATTCCTCTGATATTAAAAATACGTATAGCAGTTTGGGTAGTAATAGAGATCAATCATTAAAGTTGATAGACAATATTATAACTGCAAATTTAGATATATTTATCAAATCACTAGAACTGATACAAAGATTCTATAAGAATGTAATTGAGAGTTACTGGAGTTGTATAAAAAAGTAGATTTAACAAATTGATCAGTTATTTTCGAAAATGATGAAAATTTTTAATTCTATGGTTACGCTTTAAAAGGACTAGATAAAATAAAATTAGATGTAATCTATTTATTTTTTTGAATACAACCACAAACTATTGCTTCGAAGTTCGAGTCTACTTCCTGCGTCCAACTCGTAGAATCATATTTAATTAATCAAGATCTATTTATACACACGAAACCAATTTTCTATATAATGAAATGAAAAATATATAGTCAATAGTATTAATCTTAATATGATTTAACTATGAATTATACATATGTCTTCAACTAAAAAAGATAATACGCTAAGAGAAAATACAAATCAATTTAAGGAAAATACAGACAGATATTTAGAACAACAGAGACAACAATTTAAGGATACAGCATCTAACCTATCTGAAACTACAGACAAGATTAACGAAAGCGTAAATAAATTTCAAGACGATAATAGAAGAATTTTTGAAAAGAATGCAGAGACTTTGAGAAAAAATCAAGAACAGATTAACAAAACAATACAAGAAATATCAAACAATTCTATAGAGTTTCAAAAGAATGTCTTTGATACCTATCAATCATCGTATGCTCAATTTTGGGATAACATCAATAATAATAACTCATACTGGAGAAATTTCAATATACCTCAAAGATATTCTGAAACATATGACACATTAAACAAAAACATACAAAATTATACAGTCAATGCAACAAACTTCATAAATGAAATCACTGTCAGTGGAATTGAGAATTTTAATAAATCAATAGAACTCACACAAAGATATTACAACGATATAGTACAAAATAATTTTAATTATGTACAAAAAATAGAAAGATCATACAATAGACAATAAATAAAAAAATAAAACATACAAATTTTTTTCTTTTTTTTGATTAATTAGTTATTTATTCTCTATATTTTTTATTATTTTATTTTCTAGTTTATATTTCAAGAGAAGTATGTTTTGATAATAGTATAGCTACTATTGCTTATTTCGCTTCAGCATTAATATTTCTTTAGATATAGTTACATTCTCAACAAATTCAATAAAACTTTATTTATAGAATTCGTCCATGATCAGAATAGTTTTACTTTGTATTCTATTAGTATGTGATCTATCATTGTTTTTGTCATTTTTCCTCCTTTCATGACAAGTTTCTTTTTGATGATGTCAAGAAAGGAAAAAATGTCATAGTTCTTTTCCTTGGAATTTATTAATCAAGTTTAAGGTCGTAATATGCTCGTTTCCAATTATATTTCACTATAACGCATCGTATTAAGCCTCCTCTTCTTTAAATAGCTTTCAAAGACAATTTCTTTTACTTCGCAAGTTCAGAAGATAACAATCAATATGTTTTTAAATTTTAATCATATTATCAACTAGTGTCCTTACCTTGGGTTTCAAGATGGTCTTCAAACAGATTTACATAATGGATTTACTTGAATACTCGTTGTGATATAATATTGAAAGTAGAAGAAAATAAAAGAGAATATAAATAAATTAATAATATAAATGGATTTTGAAATATCTAAAAACATTTGTGAAATTTGTAGACAAAAAGCAACTGCTGGAATACTAGACGAAACCACACAAATCAAGATAAGATATTCGTGTCAAGATCATTATTTACAAGTTTATAAAAAGATCAAGGATCAAAGAAAGAAAGAAATGAAAGAAATGAATAATGACAAAAATAATCGACGAAGTTACTAAATCTTTCCAGATTCATTCAAAAGAAAACTCATTGATAGAGATATAGTTTATTATATTCTTAGTATGAAAGACTAGAGCAGTTGAGCCAGTAGACAATTGTGTTGTATTGCTGCTATATATTTTATAAAGTTCTTTTAGGAAAGAGAGAACAAAGAAAGAGGAATAAAAATTAGATATAATTTCTCAAAAAAAAATAACTAACCGGTAGTTAATTTCAATATTACCTTCATTTTGGATATATTAAATTCTGTTTATCTTCGTCATCTCTAGGACCATGGTAATATTCAGGATATGCTTCTTCATCTATTTTTTCTATGGGCTCTCCCGTTGGTAAAGGTGAATTCATATCCACCTTATACCTAAATAATTCTGGAAAGTTCTTTTTTACAATAACATTCCTTCCTACTGCAAGTATCTCAGATTTAGGAATGTCAAATCTCTCATCTCCATATCCAAAAACTACTATTTTATCATCCGTTTCTTTCATAACATGTCCAACGTGGTCTTCGTTTTCTGTTCTTACTCCTTTATTAAATAATGAATTGGGATATTTACCTTCATACGTTCCTAAATCAGTTTGATTATCCGATTTCCAAGGATCTTTTCTACTAGTAGGAAGTGGATCATTACGATTAACACTATATTTTCTTTCAATCTCCGAAAATGGTAGTCCAATTAGAACATTGGCACCGACTTGTTGAATTTCTGAAATAGGTATGTCATATCTCTTATTTTTTCCACCAAATACTACAATTTTGTCTGGTGTTTCCCTAACTACATGTCCTAAGTTAGGTTCATCTAATGCCTTTACTCCTTTGTTAAAATATTTTCCAGATACCAATAGAAGTAGATTGCAATTGTTATAAATAAAGATTTATTAATATAATCTTTTTTGTATTATTATAATATGATCTAAATAGGAAGGAACTATTTCAAATGGTATAGAAAAAACTGTTATTGCTATTGTTAAATTTCAAGTATGATCCAATTTTAAGTCATATAAAATAGAATAAACTCCGCTTCGAGGTTAGAGTACGACTCAAGGCGTTTTTACTGGTCAAGTCTAAAAAATTTGATAAATTTTACTCTAATATAGTAATAACTATTACTTTTTAGCTATTTTTAGCTTCTATTGTGTAATGATTAATGGACATAATGAGGGTTTTCCAAATAAACAAGGTTTAGAAATTTACCAATCAGAAGTTAAATTACTGATTGTTTTTTTTGTCTCACTAAATATGATTTGGGCTACATAATCATCTATTCCTAATATTGCAGCAATATGAGAAGGGCCATTCTCTAATATCCTTTCAACTGTAAAACCAGCATCCTGTAAAATCTCAATTAATCCTTTTGAAATCTCTACAAGTTCTAATCTTTCATCTTTTACATTCGTTATATTTGTTGATGACAATTGTGAAGATAATGATAATTGAAAATCGGAATTTTTTGTTGTAAATATTATGGATTTATTTGTCTTTGTTTCATCCATTAGTTGATTACCATTATCAAAATTGCCCTCCATAATAGTAATATATAGATTACAAAGTATATATTTATTAGATCTATACGTTCTATTAAATAGTAATAGTAATACAGTTATCTCACAATAAATAAAAGAGTATATAGGAATAAATAAATTGGTATATAGATGAATTCTTCAATTTTTATAAATGATATTTAAGTAAAAAATGATACCATCTCAATAGATAATTCTAATTCCTCTATGATGAATGCAACGTTGGCATTGACACAATAAGATGATAAAGGAATAACTTCAGAAGATGAAGACATGGGAATGACCCAAGGTGAAGAAATGGAGAATATGAATCAAAGTCAGGGAAATGAGATAAGAAGATTAATCCAAGGTCAATCTAATGATGCAATTAATGATGGAAACAAAGAAGAAGAAGAAGAAGAAGATGGTGACTATGAATAAAATATAAAATTTTGAAATTAGATTTAACAATTTTTTTTCTTTATTATGATTTTCAATTGTATCTAATAACAATATTATTAATAGTAACGAATTAAAATAAATACACTTAAACATAAAATATAACTTATTCTATAAATTCTATATAGATCAATAGAATATATATTATAATTGCTTATAATTCAGATTTATTATTTAATTTTACCTACGATCTCTCAAGTCTGGAAAAGTAAAAGTGAAATTGCAATTCCTTTTACTTTCTCTAGAAAATAATATTGATGTAGAAACTTCAATTTATTTAATGTGTTTTGTGATGTAATCGTTTTATTTTTTCATCGTATCAAAAGCGGCTCCACCACTTTAACAATTGTATATTATTTCATTGAGTATCTAATGGCATTATTGGCAAGATATGAAGATGAATGAATTTTTATTGATTGAAGCATCATTTCTATTCATACTTACTATGAATATTATGTTAACGTTAGATTGGATAACCACATTGGGTAGACAAAGGTTCGAGGTCAAACTCGGGAATTAGTTTATCTCCATTTATAATACATTTATTGTTTTAAAGATTGAAATTCAAATTTGAAAAATATTTTGTTAATCAATCAATAATGGTTTTAACATTAATTATTTTAATCATAAAATATAATCTTTGAATATTTCAAAGACATAGTGATTTAAATGTCTAATAACATCATTTAATAATTATCATGACTGAATCAATTAACAGAAAACTACCAACATGGGATGATTATTATAAAAATGAAAAAATAGAAAAAATGCCTTGGTATAATGAAAAACTCGATTTTGATTTAGAAGATGAATTAATTGCTAGGCAACTAAACAATGGTATTTTTCTAGATCTTGGTACTGGTCCTGGAACTCAAGCAATAGAGCTAGCAAAGAAAGGATTTGTTGTGATTGGTTCAGATATTGCTGAAACTGTTATTAAAAGAAATAAGAGTATGTATGAAAATAAATATCAAAATATAAGATTTGTAGTAGATAATATTCTTGAATCGGATTTCAAAGATAATTATTTTGATTATATATTTGATAGAGGCTGTTTTCATGTGTTTTCAGAAGAAGATAGACCAAAGTATTATAATCAAATTAAAAGAATATTGAAACAAAAGGGAATTTTGTTTTTGAAATGTTTCAGTATTGATGAACCAATGAAAGATGGTCCATACAGATTTTCTCATAATGACATTCATAATATATTCTCCAAAAATTTTCAAATAAATAAGATCAAAAAAACAGTTTATCAAGGAACGTTGGATCCTTTGCCAAAGGCATTGTTTAGTGTAATGAAGTTAATAAAAAATAAAAATAAAAATAATAATAATAATAATAATAGATTTAGAAATGTTAGATGTGATTAGTTTTTCTTGAATCATATCAAATTATACAATTCGTAAATACAAGTAATTGAGTTCAACTTACATCATCCATAATCTGGATATACTGACATAAATAAAAAAATTGATTAAATTTCTTAAATACTAAATAACATTTATCTTATTTTTTAAACCTTAATTATATTCTAAATATATAAAACCCTGAAATAAAGTTTCGAGATTCGAATCTCAATACATAAATAATAAGGTAAGCATATCAAGATTTATATGTGTCCAAATGTGGACAAATGTTTGACTATATTAAATTATAAAAATTGTATCATATTCTAAATATCAATAGTATAATAGTTATTGTTCCTATTATCTAAATATATATCCTTATTATTCCTTTTCTTCTCGGATTGGATGAGGTATAGAAGCCTTAAAAACAGCATAAATATTATCACCTATCTCAATTTTAAGATCTTCAGCAGCAGATCTAGTTATTCTTGAAATTAAATTAAGATTACCAGATTTCAAATATACATCAATGATGTTATCTATTTTGACCATATCTACTATTTTGATAAATACTATATTACGTGCACTAGTTCTAATTTTTTCTTTGGAAAGTATAATATCTTCTCGTTTGACTATAACACCAATTTTAGATTTAGGCAAGAATTTTCCAATAGTATATAATATAATTGATCCTACCTTAAATTCAGTTAGATCATTTTGACATTTAGTTACTTCCCCAGTTAAATAATTACCTGCTGAAATTATTTTGTTAAAAAATAATGACGATGTTGGTCTAGTATACGAATTAAGTATTTCTTTAAGGGTTCCACTTTCTTCTACCTTTCCTCTATCCAAAAATGCGATAGAATCTGCTAATGCATAAATATCTTCCTCAAAATGAGTAACATAAATAATTGGAATTTGTAGCTTTCTTAATATACTTCTCAATTCTATTCTCAATTTATCTCTTGCTAAGAAATCAATATGTGCAAGGGGTTCATCCATCAATATTACATTTGGATTTAAGACAAGAATTCTTGCTAATGAAACTTTTTGTTTCTCTCCTCCACTAAGATCATCAATTCTTCTATCCAGCAAATGAGCGATATCTAAATCATCAATAATTTTTTTTATATGGATAATCTTTTCTTTAAATTCTCTCTCCTTTCTTCTGAGTCCAAAAAGAATATTATTGTACACATTCAAATGAGGAAACAATGATGGATCTTGAAAAACATATCCCACTTTTCTTTTCTCTATAGGTTGCTTAGTGATCTCTATACCATTTAAGATAATGTTACCATTATCAGGCTTTAAAATTCCAGCGATCAAATTGATAAGACTAGTTTTTCCACTGCCTGTGGGTCCTAATATAACCATGACATCATTATTTACAGTAAGATTTAGAGGTCCCAATACAAAGTTTCCAAAGTTTTTTGTAATATTAACAAGTTCTAATACCATAAATCCAGATTACCAGCCAAACTTTAGAACTCGTTGCCTTCTTATTAATACAAATATTGTTAAAGCAACAAGTGCGATTATAATGACTAATATGATTCCAGCAACAGAATTTCTTATTCCACCAATAGCACTGTCCTCAAAGATTTGAATAGAGATAGTGTGTGGATTGTATGCCATCATAATTGTTGCTCCTAATTCACCAATAGATCTGATCCATGCCATTAACAAACCAATGAGTATCCCTATCTTGGCTAATGGAAGGGATACACTAAAAAAAACTTGCCATTTCTTTTTTCCTAAAGTTCTTGCAACTGTCTCATATCTTTCAGGAATTGATTCAAAAGCAGCCTGAATAGGGAGGATAAGGAAAGGTGAAGCAACATAAGTTTGGGCTATAATGATCCCAAGAAATGATTGTGTAAATTCTACTGGAATCATTTTTCCAAGAAATGAATACGGGCCAAAAACTCCCAAAAGCATTGTCCCACTAGCAAGGGGTGGAAGAACTAACGGAAGTATAACAATCATTCGTATCAGAAATTTAGCCTTGAATTGAAATCTAGCAATAACAAATGCTAATGGAATTCCAAATATAGAAATTAGTGTAGTTGAAATAGTCGCGGTAGTAAGACTCAATATAACAGAATCTAATATCTCAGTTCTTTTCAGTGATTCTACTAAGTTCGTAGGTTCAATTACAAAGAGTAATCCAAAAAATGGATATATAATATATAATACAAGAATTAATACTAAAACAGAAAGGACAATATTAAATCCAGATATGTCTAGTTTTCTTAAAGTGGAATTAACCATAACTCACTCACCACCATTACTATTCCTAGAAAATACTATTTATGTTCTTGAATAAGGGAAAAAATTTCAGATTTCATTTGGTGTATATCGCCTTGCAAAATTGGCTCTATCGGGCTTAGTCCAACCTTTTCTAAAATCTTTTTTCCATTCTCTGATAATAGAAATTTGACAAAAGACATGGCTCCTTCAATATTTTCCACTGTATTTGGTATAGTAAATGAAAAAAATATCGGATTACCAGAAATGGTTTCACCAGTTCCTAACTTGTAGTATATTTTATTATAAAAATTTGTATAATTGGGTTCGCTTAGATTAATTTGATCTGGAAGTGTGATATAAGGGAGACCTTTTGCTATTGCTTCATGTTTATATGCAGCAGTTGCATCAATTTGTCCAGAGTCCAAAATAGACTTTAAGATTTCTTCAGGAAGAA
>JAICEO010000099.1 GCA_025924135.1 Nitrososphaeraceae archaeon
ATGTGTAACAATAGGAAGAACAGATAATTTATTTGACGAATTTTGATAATATGGAGGAATGTCATTTCCTGTTTTTACTTTAATAGTCATATTGTTGATAGATTTGTTAATTATTGTATGGATGTCGTTTTTTTCTTTTGAACCTATTGCCATGGCAAATCTTTTTCTTGTTCCAATAAGATTACTAATAACTGGAATAGTTTTATTTTCGACATTTTCAAATATTACAGCTTTATTACCATCAAGTTTACTGACTATTGCTGGTATTTCAAACGTAGTACTAACTTTCTTTTTAATTCTAAGGATCTCATTTTCGTTTTCAAGTAATTTTAAAAATTGTCTAAGGTCATTATGAATATAACTCATATTAGAATTATCTTTTTGCATCTTTTTCAGCCCGTGTACTTATCATATTTAGTATCTCACCCATAATTGTTTTCATACTCCTAACATCTAATGGTGTTTTAATATGGAGAGACACTAAACAAATTCCATTTAACATTAATGATATTCTTTGAGCAATGGATTTTATGAAGATTGAATCAAATTTGCTGGGTATTACTATAGCTGATGTTACTTTATTTGATATACTAGACGCCATTGTAACAGATCCGATTCTATTAGAATTTTCTGATATTATGATAAAACATCCATTTTCAAAAAATATTAATTTTATATGAATGATTCTTCTTTTATCATCAATATGAATATTTTTGACTAAAATATCGTCTTTATCTTTATCGTCTTTATCTTCCATTTTATGCTATCATTATTTAACCAATATTATTTTTATTAAACGAAGTTAATGGTATTTTGAAAAAACTTGAAGTTTAAGATTTTATTACGTTATTCAAATTATTACTATTAAAATTATAGAATTTTAATTCTCTGACTACAAATACTTAAAATATAATTTATGCCAAAATATTATTAAATATCTATAATTATCTTTATAATAAGTTAATGTTAATGTGAAATACTTCTAAACATTATATCAATTGTAGATACATTTCAATTATAAATATATAGATTCTTCAATGTTTTTAATCAATATCATATATTAATTATGATCTAGCTTTGGATCAAAAATCTTGCCACTTCTAAAAGCAATTAGTCTAGCGGATGATTTATCTTTAAGTATTCTTCTGTTACTTTCATTATTTTGGATGGATGAAGTTCCATACTCATTTACTATCTCAATATGAACCAAATCTTTGAAATTAGATTTTATTACAAATGCAATAGTTCTAGCCATATTTATGTTACCGTCTCCTATTCTTACAATCTTTTTCTTTGCATTTATCCCTGAGAGTATTTTGATAATAAAATTCACAGTTGATTCGATTGTAGATAATACTACACTTTCTATTTCATCATATAGATAGAAAATTGATATACCTATTCTATTTCCTGGATCTATACCAATTGTTAATTGATCATACGTATGAGATTCTATTAATTTCCTTAATATTTTTGCCTTTATTATTACAGGATTCTCATTTAATTCTGAATCCACTATTATATTTTTTTTCTTAAATATAGGTGATTCTTCCTTGGATGTGATTATTATTCTTGAATAAGAGTTTAAAGCTTCTGATGGTGATAACTCCTCATAATTTAACTGAAGTAATTTTAGCGTATTAATAATTTTATAATATGATTTACCATTAAGTGTGGCTACAGTAATTTTATGGTTTAGTGTTTCCCTCATTCAGGGTAATTCAACAAAGTTCCTATATCACTAATTAGTATTAAATGTTATCCATCCAATTAATTAGTTAATTATTTTTGTAATAGCTAAAACACTATTTATCCAAAAATTTATTAATCCTTTTTATACCAATGTTATTTGGCTATCAATCTCGGATAGATTAAGATATGAAAGTATAGGGATAGTCCATTCAAAACAGATAATTTAAATTGAACTATTTACAACATAACTATAGATCATTTATTATTATTTATTTTTATTGTTAATATAATAACTTATTAATTTATTATATTATTTTTATAAAACTAATTTTTTATATAATTTCATACAATACACATAGTAATATAATATATCATATTTTTGGTTATATTTATAAAAATTAATTACTATAAATAATCTACTTGTAGATGTTATTCTTGTATTACGTAAATCCTGTATTTTGATTATTTTATTAATTTATTATAATTTACCAAAAAAAAGTATAGCTTAACTTTTACTTGTAAAATTTTTATTAAATATGTTCTTTATATTTTATTTACTTTTAGATTTGAAACAACTATATTTTCGTTTACTTACTCTTTACTTGATAATCAATTTTGGAGGCCAAATCCCAAAAATCCCAAATATATCAATATGAATCGATTGTAAACTATATCCTTTTATTGATAGATACAAGAAATCTACCCCGTAAAAAGATGAATAACCTTGGAAGACAATATTCTTTTCATAAATTAAATATCAAGGACTATCTCTTGAAAACTCCGATACCAAAGATCGATAAATATAATAATCATATTTTTGTAATATTATACTTTCCAACTAAAAGTAATGATGATAAAATACCTAGAGTTACTCGATTATTAACTAATACAATATACGGTATGGACATTTCTCTTCCCAGATCTCAACTAATCATTACAATTCCTTGGAAAAAAATATACTACTTTGATATTAGTAATATTATTAATATCAATTATAATTATGGGTATAATATGTATAGCTTTTCATACATTAGGATATCTGGATAGGAGAATTAGTGGTTATTATCTATTTCTGCAAATATGTTGCCTCTTGAATTATTAAGGACAAAAATAACAAATAAAGGTCAAAGAATTACTCCTTTATTTTGTTTAGCCTCTGATGATAACCTTTTAATTGCACAAAAACTAATAACAGAATTTGAATACTCATATAACAAAAAAGAGACAAAAGGAGATTTACAAAAAAGATTATTTTTATATGAAAATAGTTACAGTGATTTTAAGCTAATTAGAGGTCTCATTGCATTATTAGAAAGACGGTGTGTTTTCAAAATTAATCAATTCTTTTCTTCAAATTATGAGAAGAACAAATTTTTTTCAACTCAAGTACTAACTTCCTTTTCGTTACGTAAAGTTTTATTTGAGGAATCTTCAAAGAGAGGATTACCTCTAGATCATACTAAAAGAGATAAAATTTTTCAGTATGTTGCTTCAAAATTAGGTACAAAAACTAATTATTTGGAAAAATTGATGTGGCTAGATCAAGAAGATTATCTAATTCTCGAAAGCTTTAGTTCACTTGAACCTATACATTTACTAGGAATATATAATTTATCACTTTTGCAGACATTATTATTTAATTCTGTTAACTTTGAATTCACTATAAAAGGAGGAACAAATTGGAAACAAGTATTAAGAACAATCAAAAGATTTGGGCTAATGTATAATCTTCAAAAAACTCAAAAGAATTCAGGCAACAAATTTCCTACAGAAATACAATATAATCAAATTGAACCAAATCTTGTGTACGGTGATGATTTTAAATCATATTTCAATGACAATATAATCTGCTCAATAGATGGACCTTTGAGTATATTTAAATTAACTAATAAATATGGTATTTTAATAGCAAAAGTAATTCCTAAAATTATTTCGGCTTCTAAATGGAGTATTAAAGCATCAATAATTAAAAATACTCTTTCAGGAAGAAAGCTTTACGATTTTGATCTTTCTTCAGATAGTGAAGTACATTTCTTTAACTCTATTAACTACCAATTTTATAATGATTACCCATTTGAAGACTCTAATAGCATTAATCTTTATTTTGATAGTTTTGTTGAGACAAAATTTGCTATGCAATTTGAAAAATTTCATACTGGCTGGAAGCTGGTAAGAGAACCTGATCCGCTAATATTGCCAAGTGGCAGAGCATTCATAGCTGATTTCCTTTTTGAAAGATATGGCAAAAAAATATATTTTGAAATAATAGGATTTTGGACCCTACAATATTTAGAGAGAAAATTTAAAAAAATTTATGAAATCTCGAAATTTAGTGATAATAAAGATGATCTTTTAATAGCAATAAATGAAAATAATCTGGTTTCAGAAAGTGGTGAAATGAAAAAACTTTTATCAGATTCGATTTTAGATCAGAATAAAATTATAATATATAAAAAAGATTCAATCCCCATGAAAAAGATCCTTTTCTATCTTAAATCTATAGAAAGTAAAATGATGAATCAAAATCTTGAAACTCACAGATCTACAATGACTGAATATATTATAGACCTCTTAAATAAGAACCAAGAAATAATTGATTTAGAAGAAATATCTAACACTTATGGAGTTTCCCTTAATTCTCTATCTAATATTATTTCGAACCTACCTACAAATAAGCAAATTAAAAAATACGTAATACAAAATTCTTTATTAATTTCCGAGAGAAAATTAAATGAAATAAAAGATACAATTAGTAATATTGATAATTTAATAAAAATACAACAGATTTTCGAAAATAATAATATTCCAATCCAATACACTATCGATATTCTTAAATATTTAGGATATGAAATTGTCTGGAAGGGAATAGATTCATCAAATATTATAATAAAACGAAAGACATAAGATTATAATTTATATTCATATGTTAAAATTGGTTATAAAAATACATAACCATTGAAATATTTAAATTTATGATAAGATTTAGTTAATTAGAATGAGTGTGTATGTATGAATAATATTAAAAATATTAAGATTAATGACAATAATACCTGGTTACAAAATATTTCAGGAAACTGGCGTGATATAGAATGTCCTTGTGGCAGTTGTTATCATTTTAATGGAAGCATTGAAGAACTATTCAATTGGGAAAATATACATTTAAGACATATGGCATCAGATTATGATAATCATGCAATGCTATCTTTTTATCCTGATGATATGATTATTTTTTATCATTCTAAAACTGGATATGTTATTGAAAGAAGGAAACATAGGGACTATGAACTGACTGAAATTAAAAATGCATGGATTCATGGAAAAATAACAATCACAGGTGCATAAGTTTTCTAATGATTTAGAGGATACATTTAAACATGATATTGTTTATTAAATCAGAGACACTAAACCATTTCTTTTAAACTTATCTCTATATCAGATGTATGGAAATCATAAATATAACTTTTACCGTTTTTTAAGTATCTCAATTTCAATTTTGATTAATAATTATATATACAAAACTTGTTCTATAAATATTATTATTATATTTTATGATTTCGATAAATTATAATCGTGTAGTAAAAAAGATATATATGGTTTACAAAAATAACCACAAAAGCAAAATAGTTAATTTCTTTAAACAAAAAATTAGGAATTGATGAATACCATGTAAAAGGTCATAAATGTCACAATTATGACATCTTAATAATATCTTTAGAAATATTTTTATAAAACTTCATAATTCTATTATTTTTGTTATTCACAAATTTACAATAATAACAACAAAGACTAACTTTTATAAATGAGAATAATTCTTTCTTTGGATTTTAACTTATTAATTTAAGGACTAATCCCTATTTCTCTTGGAGGATAATTAGTTAAAATATTCATTATTACACATCCTATAAATATAATCGTAAATCCTGAAAAAACATAAGGAATAATTTCCTTTAAAACATAAGAATTGCTAATATTTACTCTAAACAAGAAAAGTCTTTCAATAACTTTATTCTGCGATTCTATTACCTTCTGAATTAATTTATATTTACTGAATTTCCAGTATTTTAAGAAAGGTCTATTTATTTTTTCCTTTTGCATAATATTTATTGATCTTTATATATATAGGATTCTTTTAAATTTTTTGTTTATATTATAATAGCAAATTATTGTTTTTGAATATTTTCTGAATATATTTTTGCTTCTAACCTTCTATTTTTAGTGGGCTATGGCATTTAATTGAAGAAGTAAAAACAAAATTGTCTCGAAATATTAAATACTTTAACAATGATTGATGTATACAATCTCACAAAATTTAAGATTTTTCAACTTTATCATAGCTCTTTATTATTGATAATATTTGCCAATAATAGTTGGTTATGGGTTTTACTATTATAATAAAATCTCCACAATTTCTGTTAACTCAAATGTATCCCTCTAAATAATAAAGAGAATCTAACCTTCATCATCTAACAATACTAATCAAAATACTCCATTGTCATCATTTCATAACAAGAATTATGAATTGAATTGATAAATCAATGAAATAGATTATATAAAATGTATACAATTACTTAATAGATGTCAACTGAGTCTCCAATATATAACCCAGAAGATGTGATTAAAAAAGAAGCAAGAGGAATAGAAGATGAGACTGATCTTGGTGAAGTTCAAGAGGTTGGAACAGAATACATCCTAACTAAAAAAGGAACCATAGATGGGGATAAATTCTATATTCCTAAAAATCTAGTGGAACGCTTTGATGGGCACACTGTCTGGTTTAAATTGACAGAAGAAGAATCACATCAATATAAAGAACATAAGACACATTTGATATAATATTTTTTATTAATTAATTATTTGATTTTTTCAATCACATCTACCTGATTAGATAACATAATTAATTTATCTGTTAAATTTGCAATGACTCCCTTTTCAGTTTTCTTTTTCTCTTAATACTTGTCCTCTAACTTTTATCTTGGTATGTAAGTCTATTTCTTGTCTCTAAATTGTAGAACATTTAGAAAAATCAAAGATATATGGTTCAATTTTTATTGAATATCTTATTTTTTCACTTTTTTCCAAATAGTTTAATAGTTTAATCAGAATTAAAACTGGAGATATTTGCTTTGACAATAAAATATTTCCAAATAATAATTAGTAAACTAGTCAAATCTTATTATTGACATACCGGAGGTAATAGGGGGATATTGGAGATAATTTAGATAATTTAATGAATTACATTAAATCAATAATGATAATCATTCTAAATAATTAGTACTTTATCATTCTTAACTTTAGGAAACAATAATAATTGAAAATCATTATGACAGTATGAATTCATCAAAAGAACGGATTTGAGCTGAGCACTCAAAGCCTCAGGTGGGATTTGAACCCACGACCTAAGGTTTACGAAACCTTCGCTCTACCGAGCTGAGCTACAGAGGCAGTATTAACAAAACAAATTTATTTTTACTGATATATAATTTAGGTTCTAGTAACACAATTAAATCAAAACTTTCTATTCTTATTGTATGAAAATATCAATTTCTGGAGCGAGAGGTATTTATGGTAAGGATCTTGATCTTCATGAAAGTTATAGATTATCTTCTCTTTTTGGATCTTATCTTAAACAATCTAAAAATAAAAAGATAAAATGTCTAGTTGCTCGTGATACTAGAGTTTCTGGTGACATCATAAAAAAAATTGTAAAATCAAGTTTAATGGAACAGGATATTGATGTTTATGATTTAAGTATATCACCTACTCCCATAGTTTTTAGAGAGTCCAAAAAATTTGATGGATCTATAATTATAACAGCATCCCATAATCCTTTTGATTGGAATGGACTTAAATTCATAATTGATGGACGTGGGATATTTGAAAACGAATTGTATGAATTATTATCAACTCATACAATGTTTCCAATTATGTCTTATGGAATTTCTAGGAATTTCTTATCAAATTATGAAAATGATATATTAGAATTAATTCAAAAATTAAAAGAAGTGAATTCATACAATAACAAACGAATTGGAATAGATGCTGGAGGTGGTGCTGCATGTGGATATGCTAATAATATATTAAAGAATATTGGACATATTGTTTATGACGTTAATGGGAATAAAGGGATCTTTTCTCGAGGCCCTGATCCTACAGTAGATGATTTATTACAATTGAAATCTATTGTAAATTCAAATGATCTTGATTATGGATTTGCATTTGATCTAGATGGAGATCGTTTAGTTGTTGTGAATAGGAATGGTGAAAAGTTAAATTCAGATATTACTCTTTTACTGTGTATAGCAAATATGCTATATAATTTCCGGGCAAAAGAATTTGTAACAAGTATAGATACAAGCGTATCTATTCAAAATTTCGTTAAAAACCATGGATGTTATTTAACCTATTCTAAGGTAGGTGAAGCAAATGTTGTTCAAAAAATGATAGAAAAGAATGCTAATGCAGGAGGAGAGGGAAGTAGTGCAGGATTCATCATGCCTAATTTTAATATGTGTAGAGATGCCATATTAGCTAGTGTTCTAATCAGTACAATTAATAAAAAGATATTAAAAGAATGTTTTGAAATATCCGATAATTATTCCCAAATTAGAACTAAAATTCAAATTGATTCTAAATTACAAAAAACTATTTTGGAAAAGTTATATGACGAATTTAAAAAAGATTCAACAGAAATTAATACGCTAGATGGGATTAAAATAATTATAGATGAAAATTCTTGGATTTTATTTAGGATATCTAATACTGAACATGTTTTAAGAATATCAATAGAATCTACTAATAATGAAATTTATACTCTTTATAGAAATGTAAATGAAAGAATAATGAAATTACATGACCAAATTAAATGAGAAAGAAATTATAGATTTATTTTATTCTAACCTTTTAGAAAAAAATAAAACACAATTCC
>JAICEO010000100.1 GCA_025924135.1 Nitrososphaeraceae archaeon
GGTACTAATTATGATTTCATAACATTCTTTGATTGTCTTCATGATATGGGAGACCCTCAAGGTGCATTGACACATGTATTAAATGCACTCAACAAAGGAGAAGGAGTTTGTATGATAGTTGAACCAAATGCACAAAATAAACTTGAAGAAAATATTAATCCAATATCCAAAACATTTTATGCTGCATCTACATTAATTTGTGTACCAAATTCATTAGCTTTTAATGGACCAGCTCTAGGTGCACAAGCAGGCGAGGAAAAAATTAAAGAAGTTGTAAAGAAAAGTGGTTTTTCACATTTTAAAAGAGCTATAGATACACCGATAAATATTGTATACGAAATTAAACCTTAGTTTATTTAAATCTTAGTTAATTTTTTAAAACTTGAATTTCAAATAAATTCATAAAGTAATGTAATATAAAAAATTCAAATTCAAATTCATATAGAAATATGAGAAGGACCAAAAATTAGGTCAAATTTGTTTCACATCCCACTGGCCCCATTATTATATATGTTATATAAATAGAGTCACTCATAAAAATAAAAAAATAAGGTGAATCAAAAGATAAAATGAAAATAGTAAAACAAACATTGGAAGAATCTGATATATATTCTTTATTTGTATATGAAGTTAGGTTACAAGTTACAAAGGATTATTATTTGAGAAGATTGAGAATTTTGCATAACATATTAATTTAGAATCTAATCTAACTATATAAATATTCTCTTGAAACTAGCATTAATAAGTTTCTGCTACACTAATTATAATAAATATGATTTGTTTTTTAATACTATAAATAATATGTATATTATTGTTACATATTTTATAATAGTTCTGCTAATAATTTAATATGCTTATTAAACAGAATTCTTATTATTTTTATACATAATTATAAAAAAATGTAATTTAAAATGGCCAATGAAAAATGTGTACAATCTCTAATATAACAATGTATTACTACAATTTTTAATGAACAAGTCTGCAATTTTCGGTCTTTTTCTTTTGACATCATTACTAATGGGAACATCTCTCAATATGAATATGTTTTCACCTGCTATGGGCGCAATAGGTCAAGGAATGGGACAATATTACGACAATAACAACAATGGATATCAACCAACATATGAAAGAGATTATGCAAATAGCTATTCTAATAGTTACAACTACGACAGACAACCATCATACAATAATGGTTATGACAAAAGTTCCTACTTCATGGATTCATATGGTGATAGATATAACGACCACCAAGATAAGATTAACAAATATGAGTGTAGAACAGGTCCATTTGAAGGCTTCTTTGTAAGTTCAGTTGAATTCTGTGATGCAAAACATAAATTCAATGATGATAATAAAGTAAAAATATTTCCTCCAGATGGGCAATTAACTGCGGACTGGTGGAAATGGGTAATGGCTATCCCTTCAGAAATTAATCCTCTGCTTGATGATACTGGAGAAGACTGTGGTGTAAATCAACAAGGACCTGTCTGGTACTTAGTAGGAACACCAGGTGATACTACCATCGGCAATCTCACTACGGGCGATGCAGAGCGAGATTGTGTAATACCCGAAGGAAAAAAGATATTGTTCCCAATAATTAATGCACAATGTTTAGAACTAAACGATCAGATTTTTGGACCACAATTAGAAGAAAAATTAAGACAATGTGCTGAAGATATTATTAACGAAGTTGACATCTTAGAAGCTTCAATAGATGGTAAAAATATAACTAATTTTGAAAAGTTCAGAGTACAGAGTCCATTATTTACAATTACTATTCCTGAAGACAACGCTTTTGGTTATATTAACTTTACTAACATTCCACAAAAGGCTATTTCTGATGGATATTGGGTAGAAGTTAAGGGACTTGATCCTGGAGAACACACTATAGAATTTACAGGAGGAGCAACTGCATTTAATTTTGTAACACACGTACTATATCATATAACAATAGAACCAACAAACAATAACGATAATAATTATTATGACAACGACTATTGAAGTTATAATAATAATAATTATTATTATTAATTCCCTTAATATTTTTTATTAACCTCGAATATTTAGACTCTGTATAAAGTAATTATCTTACAAAATAACTTATTTTAAAATTTTTAGTATTTTCTATTTAATAACATAGTTGATAATTATCAACTATTTTTTGGGTTTGTCTCTCTCATAAGAGAGTACTTTAATTTATTTTCTCTATCCAATAACTTTAGGTAGAAATATAGAAGCTTAAAGTCCCTATTTATTGAGTTGATTTCCATAAATTATCAATAAAAAACAAATATTTTTTCAATATGAAATTAAACATTAATTTATTACAAATTAGAATTTTAAATGAATTTTTGTAAGAAGAATTTATATTCATATAATATATTAGAAGAACCAAAATTTATGTCAAATTTATTTCAAATCCTACTGGCTCAAATGAATTAATGGGTTCATATACTTGTATTTCGAATTGTACTTATAAAAAGGAGTTAGTATTGTAAAATGCCTATGGTTCTTTAGAACATCACCAAAATAATAACTTAAAAATTGTACTTATATTTAGTACTTTTTTAGGTAAAGATACTTTTCGTTTTAGGATATCAAAAAAGGAACCAATTTTAGTTTTTTTGGACAGAAATATCAAAACATATGACGTGGACGTTGACAAAAGGTGGACAACAACTAAGTAAAAAAAAGAATTATTTACTGCTATTGTGTCCTAATACACCTATTGTGGGATTGCTCCTTAGTCCTTTGCTGGTATCAAATCCTCTATTATCTTCTACTACAAAATCAAAATTCGCTTTTTTGGTTCCATTGGCGTCAGTAACTGTTTTCGCTATTAATGTATCTTTTACACCAAAATCTCTAAGTTGGTCAAAATATACTTGTGTGGTAATTATGGGTTGACCTGGAACTCCAACCATTACATGGATGTGACTGGGACGAGTAAAATTCCCATCCATAAGTAATCTTACGGGATAAATAGTATCCAATTGGTATTTACCATCCTTATCAGTTACGATCTTACCTCGGAGATTGAATTCTTTATAATCGTAATCTCCGGTTGAATTCGTTTGCCATAAATCTAATACGGCTCCTTGTACTGGTTTACATCCCATACTCAAAACCTTTCCACTTAGCTCTAATCGTTCTCCTGGTAATCCTTTGGCAAAATCCTTTCCTTGTTTGAATGGTACTCCCGCTTTATATTCTGGACCTTGGACTGTCGACTCTGTTAATTTACAGGGAAAAGTTAATACTTTTGGTTGTGCTGTGGATGTCTGATTTGTATTTGGTGTTTGTGAGAAAGAAGTCTGTGATAAGCTAACAAAAGTCACAAATGTTAAAATGAGAACAAAAGACAGAATAGTTATCACGGTTGTTGCTGATATCCTTGTTAATCTTCTTTTCAGTTTATCAGTTACTAATGTTGTCATAGATACCTTCCACCCTCTTTTGATTTTGAATTCAATTCATATATCATTGATAAAAATCAATTAGAGATAGATATATTGTTTGTGTAAGCCAAAGTTATGTTTTATGACAATCTTTGCATTATTTGTCCAGTCTTAATTCCGTGACTCCAAATAATGGTTAGCGGTATCCCTTAGTAAGAAGTGTTTATTTTCTTGTTCTTGCTTTTGTCGTTTTTTCTACTTTTACTTGTGACATTAATCTTTAGTTAAATGGATCAAAAAATCATGTCAAATTTGTTTCATATCCCACTGGCCCCATTCTATAAGTGGGTTCATATACTTTGAGTTTGATATTAGATTTTGTAAAAAGCAAGGAGAAAGGAAGGATAGATGCCAAGCTATCTACAACAATAGGAAAGATTTAAAACATTCCAAATTTCAAAAACAGAGAGATTATAAATGAATTTCTTGAATATATGAGAAGTGATAGTTCCTCTGAACATAATCAAAATAATAATTTAAAAGTTGTAATATCATTAGGCAATTTTATAGGAAAAGATAATTCATTTTTTGATATAATGAAAAAAGAACAAATTGTAGAATTTATTAATACTAAAGTTAAAAGTTATGGCGAAGATCCTGATAAGAGATGGATAACTACTTTGGAATAACTATCTCAATAGACTAAGACTATTTTATAGATGGTTATATAACCAGAAAACTGATATTAATCATGAAAAGTGGCAAACTCCTGAATTTGTTAGAATAAAAAATAAAAAAAAGTAAAAGAATATCACCATATTTAGAAAGTGAAATTTGGGATCAGATAGAGCCTGATTCAGCACTCAAGGTATTTAGTCTCTATATAGGTAACAAAGTAATTTGGGTTATAGCCTTCATTTAAGGTATTACTAAGAAGCACTTTGGGGGCATAAACAGATCCATGTTGGTGTATTTTTAATCTTAACCATTTCCTAATAGACTCAAAATTACCTTTCTTGATATCCTCCTCATAATCCTCTAGATCTTTTCGTATTTTTGAAGCAATGATCGCTGAAACCAAGTTTCCCAAAGTATAAGTTGGAAAATAGCCAAAGAGGCCACTGCTCCAATGTGTATCTTGAAGTACTCCTTGTGAATCTTTGGTTGGTCTCACTCCAAGCAGCTGCTCCATTCTATCGTTCCAGAATTCAGGAATCTCAGAGACGCTGAGCTCATCTCCAAATATTTTTTTCTCTATCTCATATCTTATTGCTATATGTAAATTGTAAGTAACCTCATCGGCGTCAACTCGTATATAATCAGCCTTGACATTATTGAAATAAAGGTACAATTCGTCATCTGTTGCTTGGTTTGCGAAACTTACGTGCTTTCTAATCAAAGGAGCTATCAATTGAACAAAAGGAAGGCTTCTGCCTACAATATTCTCCCAAAACCTTGACTGAGATTCATGCAGACCAAGCGAGGATCCGCCTTCAATAGGAGTAACAGACAATGACTGATCGCATTGCAGATTATACAAGGCATGACCAGCTTCATGAATAGTACTAAATATCGACTTTTTGAAATCAGTCCCTTCATATCGGGTAGTTATTCTGACGTCGTTGAGGCCCATAGTCTCAGTGAAAGGATGAGTAGATACATCCATTCTGAAACGTTTCATGTCGTACTGCAGGAGAGCCAAAATATTATGATTTAGATCATCCACTTTTTGGATGTCATATCTTAATTTTCCAAGTTTGCTCTCATTGCAGAATGGGCTATTTGAATCTACAAGTTTTTTCAGAATTTTATGAATTCGTGGAGTCAATGCATCGAATACTTTATCCAAGTCATCTACTGTAAGATCTTCTTCGAATGTATCCAAAAGCGCGTCATATGGATGCTTTTCATAACCTATCTTTTCGGCGATTTGCTTCTTTATATCTATCATTTTCTCCAAGTGGGGTTCATACTTCCTGAAAACAGATTTTGCTCTTGCTTCTCTCCATGCCATGTTTCCCCTTATTCTTTCCAGGGATTCTGCTTCAGTCAACTCTTTGGGTATCCTAATCTGCTTGTATATTTCCCTGTTGAGTACTCGTATAATACCCTTCTCCATGTCGCTAAGGCTCTCCAGTTTCTTCGCTGACTCAACAAGACCAATAAATTCTTTGTTTAGCAGAAGATCCTTGTACATCACGTGAAGTTGAGAATCGGCCACTCCTCTTTCTTCCGTGCCTTCCATAGGCATATAAGTCTCAAAGTCCCAACCCATTAGAGAAATAGCATGTTTTAGCGACCACATTGGTTTGTAAGCATCAAGAATCTGATTCATGATAGGATTATCGGATCTCATTTTGTTACACCTTACATGACCTCAATCACATCGGTCAATTAATCATTGCTGCTAGTGATAATTGCATCTTTTGAAAAATCAAGGTAATGCAAGAGCAGCTTCTTTATACTGTGGTGTTAGATATGTTTTTATACCACTTGCTAATTTTATCGATCTATCAAAAAGTGAAAGTGCTTGAATTATGTATCCAATAGATTCTGCCATGATAGCACTTAAAGAAAATATAACTTACGTCTATCTAAACCAAGAATAGGTTATTTTTAGATGTAAATGCTTAAAAAAATCTATTATAAATTCATTTTAAAATTTGATTATCAAATAATTTATCTGGCCCCACTTTATAGAAGAGTTCAAACCCACTGGCCCCATTGAACTCTGGGTTCCAATCCTCTATTTTTTAATAGAATTCATGAATAAATAATTATATGAACTATAATTAATGATAATAGATGAATAGTCAACAATCACTCTCAAAGGAATTGAGAGATATCCTCACCATTGTAGCAGATTTATCTTATAATGATATTAACTCAGGTGTGTTTGATCATAGAATAATTGCAAAAGCTAATAATCTTCCACAAGATGAAGTGAGGAATTATCTAGACCAATTAAAATCACGAGGGTTAATAAGAGAAGATATTCAGCCTACTGATGCAAGTTTTAGATTATATATGATAACTGCAGAAGGTATACAAGAATTAGAAGATGAAGATCAGAAATAAATCAATTTATTTTTATTCCTTTGCCTTTCATCTGTGTTTTAAGAAATTCTAGATCCTTTTGTTGTACATCACTTAAATCATTATTATTAGATAATATTGATAGAGGTTCAGAGAAACATGCTAAAATATATGGAAAAAGTTTCATTGCTTCTTATAATAAAATAGTTAACCAAATAAGATCACAAAATAATAAACAATAAAACAACAAATATTTATTAAATTAGAGAGGTCTTTGTTGTTCAGACCAATATATTTTATTATTTTTGCCACACTCATACAGTTATGTAATGTTTCAATATCATCTCTATTAATTCTATTTTTATTGGTTTTGTATGTATATCATCTGATTTTACAATAGTAAATTCTGCTCCGCATAAATACAACTAAAATTTTTATCTGCATTAGTTGGCAGGAGAAATCTGTATATATCATCTTCTTAATCTATATTTATCCTTACATCTTCTAAAATAACTCATATAAATAATAAGAGCAATATCTATTAATGAAATATGACTGGGATGCCTCAACGTATGATCGTATCTCAGATGCACAAGAATCATGGGTACATGAGATAATAGAATATAGAAAATGGAAAGGAAATGAAGTAGTTCTTGATGCTGGTTGTGGTTCTGGAAGAACAACCAAGATATTATCAATGAAAGTTCCAGAAGGAAAAATTATTGCAGTAGATTCTGATTTGTCTATGATAAGACTTGCTAAAGAAAACCTAGTAAAATTTTCTAATATTGAAATTATCCAAATAGATATTTCTGAAATAGAACTAGAAGAAAAAGTTGATGTTGTATTTTCAAATGCCGTATTACATTGGATTTTAAATCATAAAAAAGTTTTTGAATGATTCTGGCAAATTCTAAACTCCGATGGCCAGCTATTAATCCAATGTGGTGGATATGGAAATCTTGCAAAGACTTTATCCATACTCAATAAGGTTAGCAAATCAAAGGAATTTTATAATTATTTTTGCAACAACAATAAAGGAGAAGATATTTGGAATCAAACATGGTATTTTGCCAAAAAGGAAGATACAGAAAAAATATTACAAGAAATAGGCTTTAGAAATATTCAAGTCTTTCTAGAAAATAAAGAACCCAAGTTCCGTAATAAAGAAGAATATTTCCTTTTTATAAAAACAATTGTTTTAATACCATATCTAAATATTTCCCTAATGACATGCTAAAAGATAAGTTTGCTAAATCAGTAGTAGAGGAAATTGAATCTAATGCAAAAGAATTACAATGGAAATTAGATTTTGCTAGGCTAAACATTAATCCAATAAAATAAGCATTTGACTTAAAATTTACATTCTCAAAAGATGGTACCTAAAATTATGTCAAATTTGTTTCACATCTCACTGTGAAAGACACAAAAAAGGTATTAATCCTTAGGGATTTATTAGATCGTATTTGATTAATATAATTTGTCAATATATTTAAGAAATAATAACCCCCTTTTCGTTGATGGGACGATAGATATTATCTATTAAAAGGATCATTTATTTGTTAAGACTCGAATATGTACAGAATCAAAGTCCTGGTGCAGATAAAGAATCAAATTGGCTACCAGCTCTTGCCGATGGATTTTATATGATTTTACGTATGTATTTGCCTGCAGAACAAGTACTTAATGGAACTTGGACACCTCCAGCTGTAAAGATTATAGAAGAATAGATAAATAAATTAATAAAAAAATGTAATTGTTAATTCACCACTATATCCCATTATATTTTTTTAAAACTTTAAATATTTTGAGAATTTTATATTAGATGTTAGAAAAGATAGTTATGTAATTGTATATGTATCTTGTAACGTTTTATGATTTTTAATCTCTCTGATTGTTTGATTATATGTGTAAACAAATACAGTCAAAATATGAACATTTCGATCGTGAAGTACTATTTAATACCTAGTCAATTACACATATATAGTTGTGAATGTTTCTAGGAAGGGCAAAAATTATGGTTGCTCTTATATTTCAAAAGTATTTTACCAACCGTTGTGACTCATTCATAGCCTAACTCAATTGTGTCTACTACTTCCAGTATCACGATGAGGCTATGACTTTTGCAATAAATAACAAATAAACACAAATTATCTAAAATTATTAAATA
>JAICEO010000101.1 GCA_025924135.1 Nitrososphaeraceae archaeon
ATCAAACGAGCGTAGGTCTTCCTCAGGAGTAAGTGGATATTGATCTTCAAAACGGAAACTATCATCTAATGGAGAATCAAACGAGCGTAGGTCTTCCTCAGGAGTAAGTGGATATTGATCTTCAAAACGGAAACTATCATCTAATGGAGAATCAAACGAGCGTAGGTCTTCCTCAGGAGTAAGTGGATATTGATCATCTGATGAAGGGGAACCAGGGAAATCACCACCATATGGCATATCATACGGCGAATCATAAGGTATTGATGGGGATGGTAATGGATAGTATGGAGATTGATAAGGAGATGGATAATAAATAGATGGATTTCTATCTGAACCACTATTAAAGAGAAGTACAATACCTATAATCACTATTAAAACAAATAGTATCACTAAAAATTTTTTATTTACATGTATCAATATGAATAGATAATCAATAATAATTATTAATGATTATTAATATTTCCTTTCTATTGTTACATTGATAAAAAACAGCTAGTAGAATATTTCGAAGAACTAAAAATTTAGATTAAGTCAAAAATTCATAAGTATAATTATTTGAAAGGTAAAAAATATTGCTTGAATGTATGAAAAATAATAGAAAAGGATAAATCAAAATAAGGCTGTTTATCATCATTCAATGGGATTTTTTAGTAAAATAAAAAAAACATTAGGTATTTCGGATAGTGATGAAGACAAAAATAATAACAATATAAGCAATCCTTTTATTGATAGCGAGGCAATTGAATCTTTATCCTTAGCATGTATAAAACTTGACGAAAATTTAGGTCTAAAAAGTACTGGTAGATGTGGAATTTTTGTCAAGAGTGTAAATACTGAAACTTTTAAAGAGATGAAAGAACAAATAGATAACTTTCTAAAGGTTGTAATAGATAAAAAAAATATAAATTTTGACGTTACATTTGACTCAAAAATAGATAATTATGGGTATCTATGGTTCATTATCAAAGGAAGATCAATAGAAGAAATAGTGGCAGTAATAAACGCGATAGGAGATATTATTCATGAAAAAAATTTTTCGAGACAATTATTGGCTAACATATTCGAATTTTCAAGCGGATATGGGACAGATAATAGTGATCCTGTAAATAATAATCAATATTTGATATATAATTATAAACTTGACAAATTTTATCCCTTTGTTCCATTATCTTCATCATGGAATAGTAAAAAAAGAAATCATGATCAAGAATTTAAGATAATGAAAGAAATATCAGACACAATAAAAATTGAAGAAAATCCCTCTTTATGGTATCCTATCTGGAATATTCCCTTTTAGCAAAGGATAAATACTGCTGGAAGGGTCATTATAAAGAATAGATAAAAGGACAGGCCTAATTTATCTCATATCACAAGCTTGCGAATTATGAAAATAATATTTTTTATTGTATTAATAACATAACACCCACTAAAGAATTCATGAATACTAAAATTAAGAATTATTCTTTAGAAAAAGCTTAAATAATATAAATTCTGATCTTTCCAATTACAATGACTGATGTTGCAAAAGTAATAGAAATTGTAGGAAGTTCGGCTCATGGATGGGAAGAAGCAGTTCAGGTTGCTATAACTGAAGCCGGTAAAACAATAAAAGGAATAACTGGCTTAGAGGTTATTGATATGACAGGAAAAGTAGATCCCTCGACGGGAAAAATCGACCTTTATAGGGCTACTGTCAAAATCGCTTTTGGCGTACAACATTCATAACTTTCATTTTTTTTTAGCTATTATAATATATCAAACATAAAGATCTTATGAAAATTTATACAAATATTAACGATTTTAACTAGTCAGTAGGGGAAAATAGAGTAAGATCAACTAGATAAAGACTCTATAATCCCTCATCAAAAACTAAAGTTGTGCGATCGTAGTAAAAAATAAAAATTTTTATTGTACAATTCAAAATTTACGTTTATTTTTTATATAGAGTCTATACAATAAGTAAGCTCCGCCTATTATAACAACTAGTATAACCAATTGAGTCAAAAATTTGAGTAATATTAAACCAACAATTATTAATAATACAATTATAAGAGCATTCATAATAAAAGATTTATTCATAATAGGATATCACTTTGTATTGTTCTATTTATTATACTTTGCTGTTAATATATTATACAGACAATAATATGTTCCTTTTATTTCTGTTTAATAGAGAAATAATTAAAAAAATTTAATGCTATTCTAATAATGTATATTTTATTGATATCTTTTGAGAGAAAATTAAAGCTATGTAGATGAAATTACTCCTTCTCCTTTAAAAATTTTTGTTGCTTCTTCAAGAAAAAGATCAGAATCTGGAATTATAGTATCAGATTTAACAATTTCTTCAACATCCAATGGTTGTCCATTTGATGTTATTAAACTAATCATTTGTGTCAATTTGGTTTGTAGATCTTTTTGTGTAGTTTTATGGTCGCTTGCTCCTCTGGAATAGTTTTCAATTAACGTAACGATTGAATTATCAATCTCGTTAATTTTGTCCAATATATCCGAATTAATTTTGAATTGTCCTTTACCGGATATTCTAACAAGAATGTCAGTTCTATCCATACAACTTTACTCTTTTATTAATACAATAACTATATTTTGCCAACTTCCTTTTTTAATTTTGTTAATTCTTCGTCAACTGACCTATCTAGAGATACTTTATCGAGTTCCTTTTCAATATCTAAATTTTCCCCAGCAGGAAAGGATGTTGTAATATCAGTTAATGTTCCAGAGTCTATCATTTCATCCAATGCCTGTGCCTTAGCCTTCATATTTTCTGTCTTTTCTTCTACCCTATTTAATACCATACCAACATCATTCATTTCTTCTGATATCCCGGTAAGGTTTTCCTTTATCTTCACTTGAGCTTCAGCAGCTGAATATTGAGCTTTTATCATTTCTTTACGTGTCTTGAATTGTTCTATTTTAGAAGAAAGTCTTCTTTCAGCATCTTCCAATTTATTTTGTTCTTTTTCTATATCACTAATCTGTCTTTCTAAATCTTTAATTTGTGTAAGCAGCAAATTCTTTCTTTCTAGTGCTAATCTCGCTAAATCTTCTCTATTCGATTCGAGTGATCGACGAGCTTGTTGTTCTAATGTAGAAAGATTAGTACTAAGTTTTGCTTTTTGAATTTCAAGTCGTTTTTTTTAAGTTACAACAGTAGTTATATCCTGTCTTAATTTATTTATTAATTCATGTTGTTTTTCGAAAGAATAATTTAGCATTTCGTTTGGATCTTCAAATCTATCAGCAACAGAATGAGCTTTTGCCCGGAATATAGATAAAAAGCGTTCTAGTAATCCCAATAAACCTAATAGAACAGTATCAAATATTAATGTTTTATATATGATATGCAAGTTTAGATAGTGATTTAGAATATTTCATTACCAGATCTTTATCCTTAGTCAATAAAAGTTAGTTTTATTTCTTATTATTCTTATATTGAATCGCCATTCCAACGAATATTTATCTTTATAGTTTTAACAACAATTAGAAAAGTAATAACTTAAAAAATGTATTTATGTAGATATTTAGGAAAAAATAAAAATATATAATAAAAAATAACCTATTTTATTTAAGTAGGCTTTGCTTTACTATTGACCTATTCTCCATATGACAAGTATAATTCCTGTCCTGTTGTATTAAATTTGTTACCAGAATAGGCATCATTTGCTTCAGATTCATTCAATGCTCTGTCCCATACTCTTATCTCATCAACGTCTCCTTTAAAGAATTTATTTTCATCCAACGAATTTGCTCCAATACGTAAAGGCTGGTCTCCAGTATTATCTGGTTCTTCAGTAATAGCACTTTGATTTGCTACTAATTTCCCATCTATATATAGTAATAACGATGAGCCATTAAATGTTAAAAGGCTATTATGCCAATTTCCATCATTATACTTCTTGGACGAATTCACAATGAAATCATCTCCGGATTCTGCTTCAAATCCTCCTGCTACTGCATTGTTTTCATTAATCCAAATTCCATAATTCAAATTCATCCCTTCCTCATCAGTGCCCATTCCACCCTTGTTCACAATGTGACCAGGTTCAGTATAATTTGTATTCGTTTTAAACCAAGTTGATATACTAAAATTACTAAGACTTAAGGTTTCATTATTAGGAATATCTTGGTAGGTTGAACCCTGCAATGAAAGGAACGGCTCAAGATTATATTTTGTAGCATTTGCTGATTGCGCATCAGCTTTTAGGTCATCGATAGGGAAAAAAGAGACCGCAATGATAGTAAATAAAATGGATGTGGTAGCTAATGCCAGGATGGTTTCACTCTTGTTTTGCATATCATGAAAAAGCATAGAAACTATAAATAGCTGACCATGAATTCTTCAGTTTTTTTTATAATATTTATATAAGATAAAATAATTATAAGATCTCCTTCCCTATAGATATTGTAATGTTCTTTATAAACATACAAATATTCATTGTCTAAAGAAAAAAAAAACATATTAATTTATTTTTAAGAATTAACCTTTTTTGCCTCAGTGTTAGTTTCTTTCTCATAATTCTCCGTCACTGTTTTTTGCATTACATTCTTTAAAGTCTGAGTAACAACAGGAAGAATTCTTTGATCATTTATTGGGGGTATGATATAATCAGTTTTTAGATGTTGGATTTCTACTAAATTTGCTATAGCATATGCAACATTAACCATCAAATTCTCATTCAACAATTTGACGCGTAGATCTAATAAAGCCCTCATAACTGAGGGAAAGATCACAGCGTTATTAACTTGGTTGGGAAAATCCGACCTACCGGTAGCCACAATTTTTGCACCTGCATCCAAAGCAGATGGAGGTAATATTTCAGGATAAGGATTACTTAATGCAAAAATTATTGGATCAAAATTCATCGTTGAGATTACTTTGTTATTTAAAATGTTACCTTTTCCAGAAACTCCTATAAATACATCAGATCCCTCAATGACAGAATTCAATGAACCCTCTATGTTGTTCGGATTCGATATAGATGCTATTTCGGATTTAAATTGATTGTTAATCAAATCTTGGCGTCCTTCATATATAGCACCCTTGCTATCAACTACTATGGTATTCTTACATCCTGCAGAATTAAGAATTTTATTTATTCCATATCCTGCAGAACCTGCTCCTAAAATTACAGTTTTAATTTGTTCCAGTTGTTTTCCTACAATCTTGAGCGAATTTATCAATGCTGCTAAGGTAATTATAGCGGTTCCGTGTTGATCATCATGAAATACAGGTATAGAAATCTCTTTTTTTAGCCTCTCTACAATTTCCAGAACTTTAGGAGATTCTATATCCTCTATATTGATAGCACCGAAGAAAGGTTGGATATATTTTACGAATTTTATTATTTCCTCTTTATTTTGTGTCTCAATACAAAGAGGTACAGCATTTATCCCACCTAACAATTTAAAAAGGACTGATTTACCTTCCATTACTGGAAGAGCTGCATAAGGACCGATATTTCCAAGGCCTAATACTCTTGTCCCATCACATATAATTGCCACATTATTCCATTTAGAAGTAAAGTCATATGCTAAGTCTTTATTCTTTCCAATCTCTGATGCAACATATGCAACACCAGGAGTATAAATTAAATTAATAAGACTATTTTCTTTGGCAAAAATATTCTCTATAGGGACACGATTTTGAATTTCTATTTTACCTTTTAACATTCGATGTAAAGTAAGAGAATCATCTTTTATATTCAAGTAATAACATTAAATCGACAATCTTATAATAGTTCTTCTAAAACAAAATAAAAAACAAAAATTAAATTAATCCTATAGTTAAATGTTTACTATTATTAATAAGGGATGATCTATCCTAATACTAAATATATTGTTATTGTTGTTATATAGCTAGGCATATAATGGCGATATTTCACAGATATTCCAAAAATCCTATACTAACCCCCAATAAAAATAACTGGTGGGAATCCAAGGCAGTATTTAATTGTTCAGTATCATATGACGGCAGATCTGTTCATATGCTATATAGAGCAATTGGCGAATACGATCAGTATATTTCCAGAATAGGATATGCCAGTAGCAGTGACGGTTTTCAATTTGATAGACGCCCTAACATTGCGATTCTTCCCACAGAAGATTATGAAAAACATGGCATGGAAGACCCTCGAATAACACAAATTGATGATAAAATCTTTGTTACTTATGTTGTTCTCTCAGAGTACGTAAAAAATCATCCCAAAATCTTTTCTGCTCTAGCAGTAACAAAAAATTATGATGAATTTGATAAATTAGGTATTATTACCAAAAACTTTGATAATAATAAAGACGTAATTTTCTTTCCAGATAAATTTAATATAGGTTATAATTTTTCTGATAACAGTTCTTTTCTCATATTACACCGACCAACTAGTTTGAGTAATCCTGATTATCAGATTAGTCGTCCCAGTATATGGTTAAGTATAAGTAGTACTGAATCAACATTAAGTAATTCCGTTTTACTATTAAAGCCAGAACAAGATTGGGAGGAGCTCAAAGTTGGCGCAGGTCCATCACCTATCAAAACAAAAGAAGGATGGTTATTAATTTATCATGGTGTAAGTGCAGACAAAGTTTATCGAGCTGGAGCAGCACTTTTAGATTTGGATGACCCAAGAAAAGTTATTGCTAGAACTAAACAACCAATCTTAGAACCAGAGGAAGGTTATGAAAAAATAGGAGATGTTAACAATGTTGTTTTTCCCACAGGTACCGTCTTAATTGATAAAAAAATTTTCATGTATTATGGTGGAGCAGATAGAGTTTGTTGTGTAGCAAGTGCTAATTTGGATGAACTTGTTGAACATATTTTAAAAGATTCAATAGTTGCTTAGAGCAATAGACTATCTTTTCTGATTTTAAACCTTGATAATTTATTTTATTTATTTTTTTAATTTACATTTTATTTATTTTTTGGATTTACTATTAGTTAGTAAAATTAACAGCGTATAAGAATTATTTGCACTCATAAATCCTTTGGACATTATATTCTTTTATTCATAGACAACTAATGGATAAATGTAGATCTATTAATTGGTTAAAATGAAATAAATGATTAATATAGATCAAGCAGGAGGAGTATTAGGCGAGACATCTCTAGATGATGCGATATCTTTAGATTTATCCTTTTCTTCTGTTGAATAATCGATAGATTCTGATTCTATTCCTCTTTGTTTCAGAAAACAATCATCACAAATCCAATTTCCATTAACAAATTTACCTAATTTAATCACATTATCATTTTCAACCTTAATAGAAACTAAGTCAGTAACGGTAGCACCACATACTTGACAAGTATGAATATTATGATTGTCCATATACTTTATTGATCAAACAACTTTTTAAGGATTAAATGATTAATTAAATAAATCGTATTATTTATAACTTTTTTTTATATTTTCCAATTTTCCCATATTATAGAAATTGGGGGATACATTGTGAATTAAGCTTTTTCTTTGTTATATTAAAAAATTTTAGTCGTTAGAAATTTTTATTTTCCAAAATATAATCTTGGAATTATTATTATCTTTATTATTTTCTTTTAATTCAAAAAGAAGATGACAATAATTGTTATAATGTTAGAAAGTTAAATATAGTTTAGCTATTAAATTAAGTTACTAATATTTTCTTCTACAATTCTAGACTTATGATAAATTGATAGGTAATTCGTTCTAAAATCAAGAATCAAAATAAACGTTGCTCCGTAACAGAATCAAAAAAATGTATATTTTTATATTTTACTATCAAATTAAACTCATGGTTTTGTTTATAGTTAAAATTATCTGTATTTGATGAAACTTTAATTATACTATTATTTTCTAATTTTATTTCATAAATTACCTCATCTCCAAGTAATTCAGTAAATAATAACTTTCCCTTCAAAGATAAGGTGTCAGGTTCATTATTATATTTTATATCATTAATCATAATATCTTTAGGTCTTATTCCTAAAACAATTTCAGAATTTAAATTATTTAATAGTGGTACATTTATCTTTGGAATTTTAATATCAATCTGAGACGAATAAAGATTAAAATCTTCGGATGTTTGGGTTATTCCGAATTTTAAAAAATTCATGGGTGGACTGCCTATAAAATTTGCAACAAAAAGGTTTGTAGGTTGGTAATATATCACATGAGGTGAACCTATCTGTTGAATTACTCCTTTGTTCATAACAATAATTCGATCGGCCATACTCATAGCTTCAATTTGGTCGTGAGTGATATAGATGGTTGTAATTCCTATTTTCTTTTGTAATTTCTTAATCTCTGTTCTCATTTGCATACGTAATTTGGCATCCAAATTACTTAGTGGTTCATCCATTAGAAATAATTTAGGATTCCTAACAAGTGCTCTTGCTAAAGCAACTCTTTGCATTTGACCACCACTCAATTCTTTTGGCTTTCGTTTAAG
>JAICEO010000102.1 GCA_025924135.1 Nitrososphaeraceae archaeon
CTCTGTTTTGTGTTGCATCTATAAACTTATCCAAATCATTAAGCAATGGATCCTGCCAAAGGCCAGAATAAGTCATCCAACTCCATTGCTGATCCACAATATGTTTGAACCTCAATTCGTGAGAGGTTAATACCATTTTCTCAAGATCTTGATGAGCTTGAATTAATACAATTGCTGCAGGACATTCATACACTTCTCGAGACTTTATACCGATAATTCTATCTTCTATATGATCAACAATTCCTACACCGTATGATCCTGCTTTAAAATTAATATAATTTATCAGATCTATAAGATTCATCCTTTTGCCATCAGCTGTTATAGGTAGACCTTTTTCATATTCTATTTCCATATAACCAACATCTGAATTCTTAAATTTAATAAATTTGAAACAACTTTCTGGTGGTTCAACAAAAGGATTTTCGAGATCTCCACCTTCTATTGACCGTCCCCATATATTCATATCAATACTATATTTCTTGACTTCTGTAGATATGGGAATATTATGTTCTTTTGCAAATTGAATTTCTATATCTCGGGTTAGGTTCATGTCTCTAATTGGTGCTATAATTCTTAAATTAGGATTAAGTGATTTTATGGTAATATCAAATCTGACTTGATCATTTCCTTTACCTGTAGAACCATGAGCTATTGTTTTGGCATTTTCTTTCTTTGATATCTCCACTACTTTCTTTGCAATAAGAGGCCGTGCTAATGCAGTTCCTAGAGGATATTGGTTTTCATATAAGCCGTTGGCTTTTATACAATGAGAGATATATTCATTTGCGAATTCTTCTTTAGCGTCTACATAGTAATGCTTAATAGATCCTATTTCTTTCGATCTATTTTCGATTTCTTTGAAATCCTCATTTTGACCACAATCTACAGTTACAGTAATAACATCAAAATTATGTAATAGCTGCAAATATTTTATACATACTGATGTATCCAAACCCCCCGAATATGCTAAAATGCATTTTTCGTTAACCATCGTTAGCCGATGCGAATATGGTTATTATATTTATATATTTGTATTCAGTTAATTATTAAATTTAAGTACAAATTAAATTTTACAAATAAAAAAAGTATAATAAAAAAGATAAATGCTATTGTATTAAGTATATAATTGAAATTTGTATAGGAGATATACAATCGATGAAATAAAAAATAAAGTTATTGAAACATTGGGTAGCCATGAAGAAGGAATGTCTAGTATGGAATTGGCCGATGCAATTCATGTTAATAGAATGACAATAACAAAATATCTTAACATTTTATCAGCAATCGGTTTAATAAAAAAGAAGAAAATCGGTTCAATTAATGTATGGACAAGAGAATCGGGGGTAGACGATATAGAATTTCCTTTGAATTATATTCATATACAACAGAAATTTTTAACTGCATTGCTTGGGTATAATAAAAGAGAAGCAAGTAAGATATTACTTAATATTATTTATTCAGAAAGCGAAATTTTAAAAGTTTTAAAAGAAATAATCATTCCCTCATTAAATACTATTAACGAAATTTATAACAGAGGTAGATTAGGTAAAACCGAGCTTATTTATTTGAAAAACTTATTATTTGACCTTTTAATAGTAATTGAAATATATTATAAAAATATTGAGCATAACAAAAATATTCATAATATTTTTATTGCTGGAAATGAAGATCAGATATTATATTCGAAGATATTATCATTAGTCTCAGAAGTGTCAAATTGTGATACCATATATCTTGGAAATATAGGTCAACATATAGACCCTTTTTTTGATATTGATTTACAAAGATACATAACTAAATTTTGGTCTCATAAGAAAGGTACAAAAATAATTTTTTTATGTTGCTCAGATGAAAGTTCTCTGAAATTTTTATTTAGTACTGCTGATTATATCAAAAGAAAAATGACTGAGATTATAAAAATAGTATTATTTGTAAATCCAGAAATATTAAATTTGACGAAGGATTTAAAATTTGATTTCATTGCTTCAGATCCCACTTCACTAATAAGATGGTTGGAAGAATTGATTAAACAAATTAGGACTAAATTTTAACCTATGTCTTGACAATAATTTATACTATATAACATTATATTTTATATTTATTACAAAGTTTATTTAAAAAAGTTATACCTTGCATGATTTCTCCTTTATAATTTCTATCCAATATAGGTTCCAAGCCAATGTAATCATTATAATATATTTTCTTTAATGTATTTAATATAGAATCAAAATTAATATGACCGAATCCTGGCATCTTTCTGTTGCTGTCTGAAAAATGAATATGTTTTAAAAATTTTTTTGATTTTATGATACTATCAGAAAAATCCTTTTCTTCAATATTCATATGATAAGTATCCAATAAGATTGAAAAATAATCATTATTAAGATTAGATGTAACAAAAATTGCATCTGCAGTATTACAGCAAAAGGGAGTGGAATATCTATTTAATGGTTCTAATAAAAGATATACTCCAAAATCCTTTGAAAAATCAGTAAGTTCTGATAATATACTTATAGATCTTTTGAGTAATTTCTTTTTTTCTTTATTTGGAATCATTGCATGGTTCCAATCTATTTTCAGCTCATAATCTGATAATAGGCAAATATTAAAAATTGAACCCCCGTAAAAATTACAAATTTTTATACATTCTTTAACATAATTTTTTGAATAAGATAGAATATGTGGATCGGATGTAAGGAGAATTGGGCTTTTCATTTCTTTTGAGCTTGTCCATTTACCACTTACCCCAAGAATAGAAATGCTAAATGTATTGAAAAGTTCTAACATGCTTTTTGAATAAAAATTTGAAGGATCACCAGAAAGTTCTATATTGTTTATACCTAATTCGACTAAATTTGTGATTGTATTTTCTAATGATTCTATTTTTCTAAAGGAATCAATAGTTATTGAAAATTTGACCAAATAAATCACTACACGAGAATAGTTATAGGATATTCATAAGATATCTTCCTATTTGAACAACATCTAACGAATTCGACTCGTCTTTTGGTAGGTTTGATCGAATATTTGATGCATAAAACGAAAAGCCTTCTTGTGTTGTACTATTAACTGGTCTTCCATGGGATCCCTTTAGCAAGCCTGTATCAAAAGGAATGAACCTCTTTTTAGGATCAATGAATAATTCCAACGGGTCGTAGCCTGGTTTCCTGTGTATATCTACCATCCTAGTAAAAGAAGGTGCCATATTTTCATCGTACCACCAGTAATAACTAAACCATTTATCACGATTAGCGACAATTATAATATCGCCTGCTCGTTGATGATCAATATTAAAATATTTCTTTTCCTCTTCGGTTATTACAATATCTATACCAGAGATATTTTTTAAAATATTTACAATTCTTTCTTTATCTAGAGGAGATTTTATGTAGATATTTGCTATTTGATGATCTACTACCGCAAATGCTCTACTAAATTCAAAATCCACATATTCTTTTTCTCCAATTTTTCTCACATTCAAAAGTCCATTATTTCTTAAGATGACGTTTATAGGGATTGCACCGTTAACATCATTAAAAGAATATTCTGAAAAAATAATAAATTGTGTGTTTTCATAAATTTCACTCTTTTTTGTAGAGTCGATTATTTGTTCTACAATATTATCTGCGAAAACTAGATCGTCTGAAACCTGACTACTCTCTTTTCCAAAACGCTGAGCAGAATAATCTATATGTGGAATATACATAAACATGAAATTTGGTTTACTTTTTTCTATTGTATATTTAGCTGCTTTTGTAATCCATTCGCTTGATAAGCTAGAAGATAATGGTCCCCAATATGAAGAGAGATCAAATTCTCCAATTTGTTCCACTATTTTTTCATAGTAACCTACTGGTTTAGAATAACACCACATTTTCATTTCATTTTCTAAATGAATAGGTCTTGGAGTTATAATGATATCCGAATTTGCGTATAAAGTATTTTGCCAAAACAGAACAGCTGTTTTCAAATTAATATTCTTTTTTTTTATGAAATCCCAAATTCGTGGTACTTGTACTAAACTATTATATTGTTCCCAAAATGATACATTATAAGTCTCTCGATCCATAAAACCATTAGAAATTATACCATGTTTATTGGGATATTCTCCAGACAAAAAGGATGTTTGTACTGTAGATGTAACTGCTGGGAAAACAGGTTTCATTTTAGAAGATTCACCTTTTTCAGCTAATGCAGAAATAGTGGGTAGTAACCTCGAATTAAGATGTTTTTCTTCTAAACCAACAATATCAATAACAATAACATGTTGAATCATAAATAGCTTTAAACAATGAGTAATTTAAATAATGTGTTAAGCAGAGTGTAAAAGCTGAAATATTTAGTGTCTTTAAAATATTATGAAATCGACTCAACTCATATAGATCTTTCTCGATAAAAAAATGATAGGAGTGATTAATGTGAATACTAAAATAAGACTATAGTACACTCCTAAAATATCGGTTATAAAAATACTATCTAGAATAACTATCAACGTTATTAACTGTGATACAGATTTTAGAGTAGTAGAAGTTTTTTTAAACAACATTATGTTAGAATAAATTATAAAACAAGAAAATATTATTAATGGAATTAACGATTCGTAATTAAATATACCCTTAATGATAAAGATATATAAAGAAATTATTAGAACATATATAATTATGAATGGAAGAATATTCCAAAGATTGAAGAAAAAGTCTTTAATCTCATTTTTACTTAAAATACTAATTGCACTTACATATAAAAATTCAGACAATAATGGAATAAAAAAACGTGTATCAAATATATCCCCATCCATGAACAATATCGATTGACTAGCTCCTAAAAGGACGTTTAAACTTCTTATAAATCCCATGTTAATAGGTCCACAAATTGTATTTTTTAAAAATTTGTTATATAAGAAAATCAAAGTAACCATAATTAGGGTAATTATAAATGTATACCATCCTATAATAAATGAAATAGTGAGAGAGTATAAAAAAGATATAATTGTTATACTTAAAGCATTTTTTTTTGATATTTTATTAGATGGTAAAGGACGCCAAGGTCTTTCCTTCTTATCTATTTTTATATCTAAATAATCATTTAATACCATGCCCCCAATATATAAAAAAGCAGATATTGAAATTAATAAAATCATATCAAAATAATCAAAATGGTCTACGTTGGTAAAGAAAATATAACCTAACAGAATGTTAGAAATAGTAGTAAGAACATTGGGAATGCGAACTAGTATAAAATAATTTATTATAGCAGATGACATATGCTTAATTAATTCCCATTAATTGCATCAATAAGATAACACGTCATGGTGTAGAAACCTTGTATAATTCAACAATAAAATCCTATTTATTTATTAAGTCTTTTGATTTCATTTTAAAACAATATGAAATGAAGCAATTACAAACTAGTTAGATGATCTTCTCTTGTTTCGCAATGGAAATTTACAGCAGGGGCACCTATTTCCATCATATTTTATATAAATAGCACATTCTGTACAGCGTTTAAAATTTTGAGCATATAAAGAGTATTTTCCTCCTTTTTTGCTACCCAATCTACTACAATATCCTTTACAGCTCAAATTTACTAAATATAATGGAGATTGAATTAATTATTTTTTATGTTTACATTGCAATCGTTTGTATTATCTCTTTGATAATTTTACAATTTTAGCATTCGGTAACAAAGATAATGTTTAACAAAGAGAGATGATTATGTCAATATCAACGAGAAGTCCGTGTCCTCTTTTCCTTATTTTTATAAAAATAAAAACTATCCAATTTTATATGTAATTACTTTGAGATATATATAAAATTAATCAAGAAATTTCTATATTAGCAGGTGGAAAGTCTTCTTTACCTTATCATTTTTTATCGTTCCTTCAAAATATTTAAGCATGTAGAGATAAATTATATTATGAAAATTCAAGCATATGCAGCTCATCAAAGAGCCGGAAAACTTGAACCTTTTGAATATGATCTTGGTCCTTTAAAATCTGACGAAGTAGAAGTTGATGTTGAATATTGTAGTATCTGTCACAGCGATTTGCATATGCTTGATAATGAATGGGGCATAACACAATATCCCTTTGTTCCAGGACACGAAATTATTGGAAGAATATCTGCAATCGGTAATATGGTAGACCATTTGCAAATTGGCCAATATGTAGGAGTAGGCTGGCGTGCTCGCTCATGCTTAATTTGTGACCAATGTACTAGTGGACATCACAATCTCTGTTTAAAAGCTGAGGATGTAATTGTTGGGAGATATGGTGGTTTTGCTAATAAAGTACGATGTCAAGCTGTATGGGCTTTTCCCTTATCTACAAATATAGATATTAAAACTGCAGGTCCCTTATTTTGTGGAGGAATAACAGTATTCAATCCAATTGTTCAAAATAATATAAAACCACCAAATCATGTAGCGGTAGTTGGCATTGGTGGCTTAGGACACTTGGCGATTAAATTTCTCAAGGCTTGGGGGTGCGAGGTTACAGCTTTTTCATCCAATCCAGAAAAAGAGAATGAGGTAAAACAGTTTGGAGCTCATTATTTCTTGAATTCAAAGGATCCTAATTCTTTAAAATCCTCAGTAAATAGATTCGATATGGTATTAGTAACTACAAATTTTGAACTTGATTGGAATTCATACCTTAATACACTTCGTCCAGGTGGTAAACTCCATATTGTAGGAGCAATACCGTCAGTGAAGGTAGATGTATTTCCATTAATATCTGGTGAAAAGTCGATCGGCGGCTCACCCATTGGTAGTCCAGCAACAATTACTACCATGTTAGATTTTTGCAGTCGTCATGGAATCACACCTGTTACAGAAGAATTTCCACTATCACGTGTTAATGAAGCGTTAGCTCATTTAAAGGCAGGGAAAGCCCGTTATCGTATTGTATTGAGAAATGATTTAAAATAGATTCTATGGAGGAAGTGGGAGTGGAATGGTCGGTTCGAATCCTATTTTTTTTATAGAATTCATTATCTTTAACCGATACTAAGAAATAACCTTTTTACTTTTTGTTATTTTTATTTACAAATTCATACATTCTTAGTATAAAAATAAAATTTTAAAATAAATATAGCAATACAAGATCTGTAATTTTGTAAAAATAAGACTTTGGGGTTTGAATCCGTTGCTTGCATTATGGGTTTATACTAAATGACGAGAGTATCAGATAAACTAATCAATATGAATAATAGATCTTGAAAATTATCAAAAAACGATATTTTCATCAGGTTTGTTTTAATATCTATATATATTTTGTATGCTATCCATATTTGTGTTATTTCAGGATTTTAATAAAAATAAATACTATTGTCGATGTGGAGAATCTTTTAATTCAGTAGAGGAATTTGAAGAACATTTTGATTTAATAATTCAACATTTTATCTAGTAATTGTAGATCTATATGTATAGAATTTCTCAAGATTAAATGTATTCCATTTGTATCAAACTTGTAATAATCATTTGTTACTCTTAAATTAGTATGGAGGAGGTGGGATTCGAACCCACGAACCCCTGAGGGACGGGATTTATCATTAATCTTTATTGTTATCTTGAGTCCTGCGCGTTTGACCAGGCTTCGCGACTCCTCCACTTAAAGTAATAATATACAGAGATATTAGAATTATCATAACTAACTATAGAATATATAAATTATTATAATTATTGTTATATTGAAATTAAATCTGACTGGGTTATTTCAGGATAGTATTGTCATTATTTAGCATCTTCTCCTTCTTTTGAAGGATACTTTACTTTTAAGAAATAACTTTGGATTGATTGATTTTTTACATTGAGTTTATTTTGCTCATAAACTTTAATAAAAGCATATCTAAAAAATCTCATAAATAATAATAAGATTTAATTTCCTTACATTGATCAATAATTTTATAGCAGCAACAATTATCCGTTTGTCTAAAATCACAATACACTTAAAATCATTGTGATTAATTTCTATTAAAATAGCAAATACGTGAATAGTATCACTTTCACAACATGAATTTTATGTATCAGACCTACAAATCTATAAAAAATAGATCATATAAAACTTTTAATTTACAAACATATTTGTATATACACAAATATTTCTATTGTACTTTGATTAATTTCCAATAATTTAATAAACATAAAGATACTTGCAATAATATTGTCATTGTCATACAAGAAAAATAATAATAATAATAATAAAAAATCCATATTAGAAGAAGACTTTGCTACAGAGGTAAAAAATGGATTGGGAAGAAAAAAGAAAAGATTAAATCCAAAATTTTTTTATGACAAAAGAGGTTCAGAGCTTTTCGAGCAAATTTGTGTACAACCTGAATATTATTTAACTTTAAC
>JAICEO010000103.1 GCA_025924135.1 Nitrososphaeraceae archaeon
TATAAAGATCATTTATTAGCTTCAAATAAACTGTAAAAGCTTTTGACATTTTTATATTATGCATTGTTTTGTCACTAAACAAAATGTCACGTGTTCTATGTTCTACCTCAAATAAATTGGCAGGTAAATTATCAATATTTTTTGGATAATTTTCAACTAGAAAGATCCGTTTATTCTTTATTGGAGAAGCATCTATGACTTCTCTTAATGGGGTATTACTAAGTAAACTACCATCCCATGCATACACCCCTTCCTTTACTTCTACCCATTGAAAATAGTATTTAGGATAAGCAGTTGTAGCAAGTAGATGTTTTGGAGTTATTTGTTGCTTAGAACTATCAAATGCTAATGGTTCTGCTGTCAAGACATTTACTGCAGTTATTATTAAACGGCTATTAGGATTACCATTGGGTTGAAGTTTGTTAAAATCAACATATTTTTCTAATGTTTTTATTAGTGGAGAATGATCATATAGATATGTCCATTTATTAGGATTAAAATATTCTGGATCGCTTAAAGCATACTGAGGATTCCAGCGTGGGACAAAGACCTTATTATTTCCAAAAAATGCTGATTTATAAAATGATGATATAGATTTAATCTCTGAACCATGAATATTTTTTCTATAATCTGCTACTGAAGTTAATGAATTTGTTAATCCATATAATGACCAATTCATAAAAGGATACGAATTAGAGTTTATATCACCTTCTGCTAATTCTAACCAGAATTGTTCTAATGCATTCTCCGGATTATCTTCTTTACTTCCCGCTATTATTGAAGAATTTACTCCACCAATTGATGTACCAGCAACTATATCTATTTTTATATCATTCTTTACAAGTGCTTTAAAAACCCCGCATGCGAAAGCACCTAAAGAACCACCACCTTGAAGTATTAGAACATTTTCGATCTCATCTGATGCCATAATTAAAATAATATTCGTTATAATAATTTATAGATAATTGAATATGCATTATATAACCACGTTTATTGCTACAAACTTCATAATTCTGGAAATGGAAGTTTATTATCCTAGAGTGCAAAAGATTCTTAATTATTAAATCATTTATAAGTAAAATTAACCTTATGCATTGTATAATTATCTTATTTTTGTTCTTTAGATAGCTTTTGTAAGTCCTCTTTATAAGGTATTAAGGTTCTTATATAAAACTATCATTGATCAATATTTGTTACCCATAGTAGTCATAATAGTTTGGTTAGTTATTTTGATAGTATAAAAATATAAATTTTGAAAATAATTGATCGCTTGACATGTGAAGTGTATAAAATTTCGAATAGATAAGTCTTATTTAGTATTTATTGCTATAATACCTGCTATAATTAAAGAAAAACATTTTATAAAATAAAAATTAAAATATACCCTTCTATCATTTATTAGTATGTTTCAAAATTCCACTACTTAATCGTATAAATTCTATATGAATTTAATCTGTTATCTTAAAATGTTATTGAACCCTGTTAGTATATGGGCTCGAGGTGTAACAACTGATTTTAACACAATTATGTAGTTCAAAATGTGTCTAACTATAGATAGATTTGGATATAATTTATTATAATTCAATCAAACTAATAACACTAATATCAGAAATAACTAAAGATTATTCAGAGGTTTTCGGTTGCCAGGAAAGTTTACCTGGAAACTAAGAACAGTCAATGGTGCACTTTTATTATACCATAATTTTATTACATTTAATTTATTTTATCAATAATTTTATTTAAAAATTATCTATTTATAATTATAATATTTTACTAGAATAATGAAATATAATTTAATTATACAATATTAATAACAAGTATATAGTAATTAAGATTTATGAACAAAATTTTAAACTTATCATTTGTATCAGTTAGTTTGTTAATTGTATGTTTAATTTCTACAAATCTGATATTTAATAAAATATATGCAGAAATATTTGAATTCAACGAAAAAGATTATTACACCTCCTCAGATAGTGACTCATTAAATTCTGGAGAAAAACAAACAAATTCTGAAGATACATCTATGGAGGATGATTACTCTTCTGGAAATGAACCAACCAATTCTGGAGAAAAACAAACAAATTCTGAAGATACAGTGAAAGAGAATTGCATAAATAATCAGGAAGCATCTGTTCTACAAACACAAACATCACCTGATTCTGATACTTATTCAAATAATTTTCATTTTATAAAAAAATTTGATAGAGAAGGCAATCTTGTAGATAGTTGGGGTATGGTAGGATCTGGTAATGGACAGTTTCTTCATGCTCATGGAATAACTGTTGATTTACAAGATAATGTATATGTTAGTGATGGAGAGAATTGCAATATACAAAAATTTGACAGTAATGGTAACTTTATTACTAAATGGGGTACAAAAGGAATAGGTCCTGGTAAATTTTTGCAACCTGAGAGTATGGCTGTAGATTCTTTAAATAATGTATATGTTGCAGAATATTCAGATAATAATATACAAAAATTTGATAGTAATGGAAATTTCTTAACTATGTGGGGACAAGGAGGAGAAGATATAGGTGAGTTTAAAAAACCATGGGGTGTGGCTGTGGATTCTAAAGACAATGTTTATGTTAGTGATCAAGCCCTTCCACGAGTTCAGAAATTTGATAGTGAAGGAAATTTCATAAAAATGTGGGGAAAAGAAGGATCAAAGAAAGGTCAATTTGTACACCAACATGATATAACAGTAGATCCAAATGATTATGTCTATGTCACGGATGGTAGACAAAATTCCCGAGTATCAGTATTTGATGATCAGGGTAACTTTATAAAAATGTGGGGAAGTGAAGGAAAAGGTGAAGGTCAATTCATCGAAGATCATGGAATTGTTGTTGATAAAGAAGGTAATGTCTATGTAGTAGATACAAGGAACGTACGGGTACAAAAATTTGACAGTAATGGTAACTTTATCACAACGTGGGGATCACTTGGATGTAGGGATGATCAATTCCTAATTCCTCATGACATAGCAATAGATTCTAAAGGTTATCTCTATGTTACCGACAGTGGAAAATCACATTTTAGAGCAAATTATGATTGTAATCAAGGTAATTATAATGAAAACAAACTATAATTAATATTTAATTATTTTATTAATTTTTATTATAAAGAATACATTGTATAAAGTAAGAAAATAATTTTATAAAAATTAGTAAGAAACTGTAACTTAAAATGATAATTCCTATTTTTATGATACTACAAATTAAATCTAATGATTTGGTATTTTTAATTAAGATTATTTTTATATGCTCTATAATATTTTTCAATTATAAAGAAACTTTTCTTTTAATTATATTTCATTATATATGATAATACTGTATAATATTATGTATTCCAATTCTAACATCATATAACTAAATGATATTTCGAATTGCTGATATATTTTAAATTTACTAAGTAAATATGAATCTAAAAATATTCCTATCAACTGTACCTATGATCTCTTTTATTATTTTTGGACTACTTTATATTACTAATCAAAACGTTGATGCATTTGATGATTACGGAATTAGGTTTATTGCTTATTTGGATCCTTATCAAATAGTATCAGAAGAATATATGGATCATGACTTAGATTCACACGGTATTGTATATCTGTCAATTGACCCTTTCTTTGGTGAAATATCATATGAAGTATTTTTTGAAGGTATGAGTTATTTAGAAGGCGATGATGTAGAAATAGTTCAGATACATCTGGGAACTCCAGGTCAAAATGGTCCTACTGTCTTATCATTGTGTAATGAAAAGACGGGAGTAGGGCACTGTAGAGAAGGACCCGGCTTGTCAGTTGAAGGCATTTTAACAGAAAACGATTTAGAAGGTCCATTAAAGGGTTCATCCTTTAGTGAATTAATTAGATTAATTGAATCTGGTGAATCATACGTGTACGTTCAAAGTCGTGATCATCCTGAAGGAGAAATAAGAGGACAAATATTTTATTAATTGAATAATCATTTGTAACATATGATATAATTTAGATATTTAATTGATAATATTAAGGTGCTATTGAATCTAAAGGTATTTCAAATTTGTATTTTTATGAGTATTAAAAAGAGAAAACCCTAAAGAAAGATCCAGGAAAGTGGATTGCACATAAAAGAAAGGTGGTCTATCTATCATAATGGTATATCCTGATTTCTAAAGTTTTATAATCTATTAATTATTATTAAACTGAAAAAATATAATGAAGAAACGGTTACAAAGTTAATCGTGTTATAGTATGGGTTCATCTCTGCCAGGTCCTATTGAATAAATGGATTGGATAACTAAAATCCAAAGCTTGGAGGACTTCTAATTCTCATTATATCAAGGTTCGGTAACATAATATATAGCATTTTATTTATTAGATAATTGGTTTGAAATAATTTAATAAATATTCATATACTTCTTCTTTTAAACAATAGATATCATATGCAAACGTATGATATAGCGATATAATATATCAGGTTACTGGGTTTACAAACGCCGCAAGGCGCTTCAACAAACGCCGCAAGGCGCTTCAACAAACGCCGCAAGGCGCTTCGAAAAGGAACTACCATAACCACAGACCTGATCAATTATATCAACAACCAAACTGAATGAATTTATAGACAAGTTTTACAAATCTAATCCATATATCCAGTCATAGAATGTAACAATATAGGAAAAAAATATCATAACCGTTGGGTGCTAAAGAATATAAACTATAATTTTCTGAAAGGAAAAGTAACACTAATATCTGGACCGTCAGGAGGAGGTAAATCAACTCTAATCAATATTATATCAGGCATTATATCTACTTCAGAGGGAAATATATCCATATTAGGATACAATTTAAATTCAAATTTCAAAAAAATTAGGCCTTATATAAGCTGTGTCTGGAATGAAACTTCTTTATTTTCAAATATGTCAGTTATCAATAATTTACGCTTTTTTGCGTTTCTTAGAGGACAGACTTTAAAGGAGACAGATATAAAAATAAATGACATCTTACATAGTTTTGGAATTATTCACGATAAAAATAAATTTGTTAGTAATCTGTCTCAAGGAACCAAACGTAAGGCTGATCTTTGTAGAGCATTAATAAATAATTGTGAAATTCTTTTATTGGATGAACCATCAACTTTCTTGGATAATAAATCAAAAAAAACACTAGTAAAAATTCTTTATAAGTATAAAGAAGAAGGAAAATCAATCATAATTGTTTCTCATCATGCCTCGCTATATTCTAATATAATTGATGATATAATTATCATGAAAGATGGAAAAATTATATATAACCAGTCACTTGAACATTTGATTAAGAACACAAAAGAATTCAAAAATGCATTTATTCTAAAAACATCTGATAGATTGTTGGCAAATGATATCCTACAAACATTGCCTGAAATTGAAAATACTTATGTAAGTCAAAAAGCAGTTCATGTTTATTTGAAAGAAGGCGATGGTGATTTATCTTCCATAATCAACTCACTAGGTAATAGAGGATTAAAGATAAAGAAAATCATTAGTAAGGAACCAAATCTTGATAAATTAATTGGGGAAATAATTAATGGTCATTAATGCATTTATATTACTTACCATCAAAAAGATAAAAAATAATCTTTCATTTACTCTAAGTACTTTTACTACTATAATACAGCCTATATTATGGTTAAGTATTTTTTTATATTTAAGAGAGGAACAAATAACATTAAGTATATACAATAATCAAATAAGATATATTGATTTTCTAGTATTGGGAATATTCTTATGGAGGATAGTAAGTTTTATTTTAGGGAAATTTCCAAGTTCAATAAAAGAAGATGTGTCTGCAATAAGAAGTATAATCACCTCACCAGGAGGAGAAATGATATTAATATGGTCAAGTTTTGTTGCCACATTTTTTATTGCATTGATTATCGGTACAGCTATATTACTAACTGCAGTTTTGCTCTATGATTTTTCTGTTTTCTTTAATCAAATTATAATTGCTTCTCTAGCATTTTTGTTGATAATAATTATTCATTTTGAAATAGCAAGTATTATTGTTCTTTCTCATATACATATAAAAGATATGAAAAGCATAGGATTTATAACAACTACTATATTTGGATTATCTGCGGGCGTCTTCTTTCCTGTAGAACTTTTTCCACCACCTTTTGATAATCTCGCTTATGTTCTTCCACTAACTCAAGGATTAACCATGATGAGAGAAATGTTACTTTTTCCTAACTTTTTGCCCAATATGAATTTATTGATTGCTCTCCTAATGGAGACAATTATTCTTTTTATAACAACAATTATTTTATATAAAAAATATTTCAAACCTTATTGGCTTGAAACATTATGATACTAAATAGACTATAGCACAATATTATTATTATCCAACAAGCATTTAATAATAATGATGATCATATCCATTTTATCATATAAAAATTGAATCTTTAAAAACAAAGACCATAAAATAGGTCAAATTTGTTTCACATACCATTGATATAAATACAAAAATTTTTGCACAGAATAAGAATTAATGGAAACTTCGATAACTCAAAGGATTGCATGTATATATGAAGATGTTATATAGATACATTGACATTATATTCTGTTGGTGGATTTGGAGATGTTAATGCTGTACAACATCTTAGAGGAATATTTGCAGAATAGGGAGCTCCATCGATTCGATCATTATTTTCAATATTCAAAGTTCAAGATGTATTCGATGATACTGGTAAATTAAGAAATCCACTTTATGATAAAAGAATAAAACGATGATCTATTTAAAAAATACTAAAGTTAGAGTAAGATCTAAATCGTTCTATAAAGTGGAACAAGCTATTCTTTTTATTAAATTGAATAATTCTATAACTTATCCTCTTTTATTAGAATAAAGTTAGTAAACAGAATATATTTCTAGACTGATGAAGTGGTATTGAAACTTGAGAATATCCAATACATTGAGGAATATCAAAAAAAATTCTTTCTTATAGGCACTTATCTCTCTATTAATAATTTTATTTCCAATAGCGCTCTAAATAAATCAAAGAAAAGGAGTATAATTGATCATGGATATGAAGCTAGAAATTTTGTTCATACCTGTCTCTGACGTCGATCGGGCCAAGCGCTTCTACGAGAAACTGGGATTTCGGTTGGATATAGACTACGTTGCCAACGGGGATTTTCGAGTAATACAGTTCACTCCTCCTAATTCGGAGGCATCAATCATCTTTGGCAAGGGGGTCACTTCAGCCCAGCCGGGCTCTGTAGATCGCTCGGTCTTTGCGGTGAACGACATAGATGTCGCCCGCGATGACTTGATTGCTCGCGGCGTTAACGTGAGCGAGGTTTTTCACTACGCAGGCGGCCCCTTCAATAACGCCGTGGAGAACCCACGTGTAGGCGGGCGCGATCCGGAAGGTCGTTCCTACTACTCATTTGCCTCGTTCGAGGATCCAGACGGGAACGGCTGGCTGCTCCAGGAGATTAAAACGCGGCTTCCCGGCCGCGAGTGGAACTTGAAGCGACCACAGGACATGAATGTTACAATCTTGGCAGAGCTCCTCCGTGAGACGGCAGAACACCATGGTAACTTCGAGAAGACGCACGCTGAGCATCAATGGTGGGACTGGTATGCGCCATATCTGAGCGCGCGTCAGAGCGGCAGCAATCCGGAGGAGGCTGCCGCCGCAGCCGATCGCTATATGGAGGAGAGCCTTCACGTTCTTCCTCGATGAAACCGTGTCCAAGTTATGGAAGTATAAACAATTATTGATAATGATATTGAGGACAAGAATCTAAATTCGATTCCAAATAAAAGAAGGATAAATATATCAAATAAGATTTATCTACTCATACACTATAAAACTTTTGAATAATTTTTTTCTTATTTTTATACCTAAACAATTTTTTTAAACTATTTTATGTGATAATTCAATATAATTCAACAGTTAAATTTGAAAAGACCAAATTTATTAGTAATAATAAGTTTAATCAGTTTTCTTAGTATAATTTTGATTACCGGTTCTCCTTTTAAAAGTTCTACAAATTCTTTCGACAATAATAACCCTATTTTTTTAGAAATTCCTCCAATTCAAGCCCAAGATGATGGTGATAACTTTGAGGATGATGGTGGAAGAGATAACTTTGCTGGTTTTGAAGGAGAAGATGATAATGATAATGGCGAAGAAAAGGAGGAAGACACAGGACAATTTAACTTCGTATCAGAAGACACTGAAGATCAAGAGACTGATGAGGTAGAAGACACTGAAGATCAAGAGACTGAAGGAGGAAATGATGATGCAAAGCAAGACACAGGACAATTTAACTTCGTATCAGAAGACACTGAAGA
>JAICEO010000104.1 GCA_025924135.1 Nitrososphaeraceae archaeon
GTAATAGCAATAAAAGGTATGGAAAAACATATCAATGCAATTACTACAGCTTTACAAAATAATGATATTGAAAATGCTAGGACAAGTTTGTCCATGATTGTGAGCAGAAATACCAAAAACCTAGATGAACAACATATTTTATCGGGAACAATAGAATCGATTGCTGACAGTCTAGTAGATGGAATTCTATCCCCAATATTTTATTTTTCTCTTTTTGGTCCTACAGGTGCTTTTATTTTTCGAGTAATCAATACATTTGATTCAATGATTGGTTATAAGGAAAGTTATTTTGAAAATATAGGATGGATAGCGGCAAAGGCTGATACGTACGTCAATTATATTCCTTCACGGATTGCTGCAGTATTAATGATATTTGCTGCTTTTATTAATGATGCAGATTGGAAAAATGCTATTACTATATTCAGGAAAGAACGGAATTATACAATTAGTCTTAACTCTGGAAATCCTATTTCTGTTATGGCTGGAGCACTAAGAGTAAGAGTGGAAAAAATAGATCATTATATCATCGGAGAACCTTTTGAAAAAATTTCAATAGAAAAATGCAAAATAGCTATAAACATAATGAAAACTACAATTATTATTTTTTGTATAATTATTGCTAGTCCACTTATAATTATTCTAGGCCTTCTAAATTGGTGGAATTTTATATTTGGTATTTAATAAAATAGCTTCTGCTCTTTCATTTTTAACTATAATCCCAACTAAACGTTATGATATAATATATACAGCTCGAAATATGTATTTGTTCCCTTTAATAGGATTAATAATTGGTTTAATAATAGGAAGTCTATCTTTCCTTTTATTTTCTTTTGTAGAAGGCTTTTTACTAGGGTTTTTAATCACTGTGACTATTTTAGGAATAACTGGTTTTCATCATAGTGATGCACTAGCAGATCTGGCTGATGGATTTATGGCTCAAGGATCTATTGAGGCTAAACATAAAATAATGTCTGACCCCAGAAATGGTACAGCAGGAACTATTGTTTTAATTTTCTATATTATTGGTATGATAATTTTTGTTTCAAACATAGATCAAAAAACTAAATTGCTCTCTGTTATTATTATAGCTGAAGTTCTGTCTAAATACAGCATGGTTTTACAATGTTATTTAGGAAAATCCGCATGGAACGGAATGAATACATTATTTATAAAAGAAATGAAAAATAACAAAAAATTTTTAATTTCGAATTTAATTTTAGTTGCTAGCATAATCATTTTTGGGTTTAATTTTTATTATATAATAGCAAGTGTAATAACCATGGTATCAGTTAGCATTACCTTATTGTTAATAGCAAATAGAGAATTTGGAGGGATATCGGGGGATACAATAGGTGCAACTAATGAGATTTCAAGATTTTTTATTTATCTTATTCATGTAATATTTTAACGCATTGACAGATAAAGTTACTAAAAAATTGAATAAAAAAATTATTGCTGTTATAATGGCTGGTGGTAAAGGCAGTAGAATGAAACGAGATTACAAAACTGAAAAACCACTCTTAAAAATTAAAGGGAAAAGATTAATAGAATATGTTATTGAAGCTCTCACTAAATCGACTTTTTTTTATAAAATCGTTGTCTGTGTGAGTCAAAATGCTTTTAATACAATAAAGTTTTTACAAGATTACAACTATAACCTTGACGATCCTCTAGAAATCATAGAAGGGTATGGTAATGGATATTCTAATGATTTAGCTTTCATTATTGAAAATTTTCTTGAATATATTATATTTGTGGTATCTGCGGATCTACCTTTACTCTCAGAAATAGATATAATGAAGATCTTGAGTAGGTGTGATTTTAACGCTACTTGTTATTCTATTCTAGTCGATAAAAAACTTGTTGACGATATATGCATAAAGCCTAGTGTTGTATTTCAATTTAAAAAAAGAAATTATTGTTATTCAGGTATAAACATATTCAATCTAAAAAAGAGAAAAAAGAATGGTAGTCGTATTAATGAAAGATACCTAATTATTAATAGTATTGGAACCGCTGTAAATGTAAATGAAAAAAAAGATTTACTTGCTGCGAGGAATTTGTCAAAAATAAAGATCAACAAATATGAAGATAATGTTTCTAACAATAATCTAAGTTAATCTAATGTAGCGGTTAAATTCCCATTAATCTTTGCTTTCCCACCAGATCTCTCTGCTAACAATTCATTACATGACTTGCAATAAATATTAGAAGTAGTATGGGAATAAACTATATTATTTTCTCCACATTTTGAACACTGAATATTAAGGAACGCACTATTTGGTTTTGGTATTAATACATTTTCTTTCATATACTAAACACACCCACACAATTATTTATGCACCAATTTCTAATTTTCGCATACGCATACCTTCTTTCATCGATTTTCGTTGGCAGGTCCTGCAAGTATATCTCAAAGTAATCTTTTTAGTTGTTTTAGCTGTCCTTTTTAATTCAGGAAATTTTTGACCTCCGTAGCCTTTTTTATCTTCTGCATGCCTTCGTGAACCCAAAGCTGTTTTCCTATCTTTTCCTTTTTTATAGATTGATACTGCTTGTACTGTATGGCTCTTGCATTTTGGACAGAATTTCCGCATTTCCTTCTCCATCTTCATATTAAAAATTTAGAGATTGAGGGATATTTAAGGAAAACTAATACATCGTTTAATTTTCATAAATATTTCTCGGGTTTTTTAAATATATTAAAAAATATCGATAAATGCTGTTTCTAAATAAATTAAATATTTAGCTAGAAACTGAATTTAGGTAAAAATGTAATTGTAATAATGTTAAACGCTTATAAGCAACCGGTTTCTAATCACTACAGGAAAATGGACATATTTGGTAATTTAATACAACAGCTTAGTATAGGGAGTGTGCCTATTAATATGGATACCTTCGGCGTATGGATACCATTGACATTCGGATTAGCCGTAGGCCTAGCATACGTGATAGCATCTGGTTTAAGACGTCCAACATAACCTAAAGAAAAACTTTTTAGAATACCTTTTTTCTTTTTGTCTCATTTAAAATTATTATGTAGTTAGCTACTAAAATTATTTTTAGTTATTAGGAATATCGATTCGTCAGTTTTGTCAAATTCATTCAAAAATGATTTTAATGTTAGTATAGGAACAATCGGTACTCCATTAATAAATTTAAAGAATGCATTATCTAGAGTAATTATAATTGGAAGTGCTTTAGTTATTTTCTTTTCTCTTTGTAACCACAACATTGTTCGTCTTATTTGTTTTTCAGCATATATGGTAAGAGTTGTTTTATTGCTTTGCTTCCAATGTTTACAATCTACGGTTATTGCAAAATCATTCTTTATCCCAACAACATCCAATTGCGCTCTAGGTTTGGACAAGACAATATTAACTCTAGTGCTGTATTCAAACATAGTCAAAAGTTCTGATGTAAAATATTCAAAATCTTTCCACGATAATACTTGAGAACATTCTTGAATATCACAACCGAGTTGTAAAGCTAGTAAAGATGCTCTAATTCGATCCTTAGCTGAAAACAAGAAAATTTTCTTCCCATTTTTATCTAATAGTATTCCAATTTTCTTTTGAACAAAAAAGTTTAATAATTGTTTGAATACCGCAAAACTTTCAATGCCTGTTTTTAATCTGAAGTCATCCACTCTTACTTCAGAATTCATCCCTTGAATAGATCTCAAAAGGATATGAGGATGAATATAATCAACCATCTATGGATATAAATATGCACAGAATACTAGGGGTTAGCTCAAAATTAATGGAGGAATTGTTATAATCTGTTAATTTTGAAGTCTTTTTTGGGAGCTTGAATATTTATTAAAATCTGTTTTAGTTCGTCATCAGTTAAAGCACGATTTAGTCTTCCTGTTTGAGCAGCATTTATAAGGTAATTTTCGACAGCACCAGCCAAGTCAGGTTTCACTATTCTAACATTTGCAAGTCGCTGTCTTGCAGTAGGTTCTAAAAGCATCAATAATACTCTCTGTCGGATAGCTTCCGCTTCTGCTTCTCTTCTTCTTGTTTCTTCGTCATTTGAACCTTGATTTTGTACGGACATTTTTTTAACTTTTCAAGAATATCGACTCAATTCAGGGTTAGTTTTCTGTAACTCTTTGTGAAGTTCTGTTGCTATCCTATCGACTCTTTTCATTCCGTCATCAGATACTATTCTTCCGTTATTTCTCTTAATAACGTACCCAGAACTTTCCAATTGTTTTAGACCTGTGCGGATTATGCCACCGCTCGCATCTACATGGTGAGCAAGATTATATCCTCTTTGTTTGCTTCCCCCATATTTACTTCTTAGATCTTCTACACTCAGCGGACCATGGATATACACTTTACGTAATAGTGATGCACATCTAATATACCACCAATCTTTATTTTGTGGTATTTTTTCAGTATGGGAACCGGTTTTGGTAAAATATGACCATGCAGGAGGTTCAATTTTTTTATCATTTTTTAAGTATGTTGCTAATTTTTCAATAAACCTATCAGATGGAACATCGTAAACTTTAGCCATTATAGTATCACAATAAGTCTTAAACCCCTATAAATCCTTATTCTCATCAATCTTACACATAAGTATATCAAAGCAATTTTCTATATACATTATTACATGATAGACATGTTATTCGTAATGCCTTGATTTTTGATCTACCAATTCGTACTCTACAATTATAACCAGGACAAATGAATAGTTTACATTTTTTACAATATAAGTGACGGATTTCATAAGGAAGTTTAAGTCTTAATCTTTTTGCAATTTTTTTAGCAAGTTGTGCTTGATCATTGGCTAATTTGTAATCATTATCTATTTCTTGAAATGCATTTTTAATTAATAGCAAGATTCTTTCTTGTGCTAATAGTTTCGCTTGATGTTTTCCCACAATATTATACGTACATTCGTTTTAAAATAAAAATTTTATGAGCAAGAACCATTCTTAAAGTCACTCAGATCACAATTATATCATTAAATATTAAAGGAATCAAAGCAACACTAATCAGCTTGATAACCTCTCGTATTTCTATAGTGTTAGCAGAATCGGCACTTGAACTTATACCAACCGAATTGATGAATAATTATTTAATAATTAATTATTCGAAAAATGTTGGAAAGTCTGTTAGGGAAGTTTTTCTTGACAAGAGTTACCACTATAGTGCGATGAAAGAAAAAAATCTAGACTTCGTTTGGAAAAGAGGGAGACCTGATATTATACATATATGTTTATTATCAATATTATCAACTCCACTTTTCTTTAAGAACTTGGTGGATGTATACATTCACACTATAGACAATAAAGTAATTTTTCTTGGAGAACAAGTACGGATACCAAAATCATATAGAAGATTTGAAGGATTGATGATAAAACTCTATAAAGAGAGGGAGATAATATATGATAAAAAAGATTCTAATAAATATTTATTAAAAATTGAAAAAAATATGACTTTTGATAGGTTGCTTGATACGGTTATTAAACCTGATACAATAATAGGATTTTCAAGTGCGGGTATTCTAAAAGACCTAAAAACTATTGTCAACGAGAATATAGGAACAAATAATAAAAAAATTACTTTTGTAATCGGTGGATTTCAGAGTGGTCATTTTTCTCAAAGTATACGAGAGAGATTTCAAATGACATATTCTATTGCAAAGGAACAATTGGAAGCTCATGTTGTTATAGCCAGATTAACTTATGAATGCGAAAATCGTTGTCTTTCTTTCATGGTCTGAGTTAATCTTAAAAGGAAAGATAATTTTAAAAGAAGGCTTGATACACTAAGGTTGTATAAATGAATCATCAAATGAGTTTTTTTTTCTCTATACAACTAATTGCATTTTTTATTTTATTCAATATTATATTACTTTATCCACTTCCCCATGCTTTTTCTGATGGTTTATTTGAAGAAAATTTACCTCCTGCTTCCGTAGGTGACAGAGAGGCTAGTCTCTATACTAAAATTAACCCTCCTGTTCTCACTTCAGATAGCAAACAAAATGCATTTTTTGAATTAAGATTATTTGACGCAAAAACTGATGAAACTATTCAACATGTATCTTACTTTATAACAGTAGAAAAAGATGGAAAGCTACTCATGAGAGACCTGTTTCATTCTCACCAAGGTAGTTTAAAATTAAAGATTAATCCTTCAAATAGCGAATCTGTAACTGTTTTTGGTTCTACTGAACCTTTTCTTGGCGGGTGGACTAGTGAAACAGGAGATATTACCATAAATGGTCCTTTATTGTTACAAGGCGGATTATATCACTTTTCCATTGAAATATTCGGAATAGACTATGACAGAAATATATTTAAACCAGAAAATGCTCCAAGGTTTGATTCTTGGCTAAGTGTAGGTGATGTCTACAGAGACGATTTGATAGATGAAGGAAAAAAATATAATGTAACTGTAATTTCTTATTATGATCGGATCGGGAACTTTACATATATGTCTAATAAAAATAACCTTTCATGGTATATGCCTTTCAATTGGGATTTGAAACGAATACAAGAAAATAATATTTTTGTTCACGAAGAAATAAAATTCCCAAAAATATTAAAAAAGTTTAGTGAGGCCAATGCTTTTAACGCCTTAGTGAATGGAAATCCGTTGATTGGAAGATCAATAGCATTAGATCCTTTTACTGAGGAGAAGAATTTCATCATTCATCTTCTACTGAATAAAGCAGATATTATAAAAATAGCTAAAAAAATGAATAATACCGATAGTAAAATAATGACGTTTAATCTCTCCCCCGCAGAACAAAAATTAGTCGAAACAACATCGGAAGTAGTCTCGGATAGAGGTGGTATTCTAGTAGAGTTCACTTGGTTGGATAAAATTTTATCAAACCAAGATACAAATCTACAATTACGTTTTTCCGATGCTCTTTCAACTAAAGAAATCATGGGCGATGTCAAATATGATATTATTGTTTATGATAAATCAGGAAATAAAATTGTTACAAAACAAGATTTGATAGCAAAGAATGCAACAGATTCACAAGTTATTAAATTTCCATCCAAAGGAATTTACCAAATGGAATTAAATATTAAAGGTATAACCTACCCAAATGTAGCTACTCCTGATGAAACAAGAAATGGAATAGCAAGAGGAACTGTAGTGGTCTCTTGACAAAAACTATACAGAAAAAAATTAATATGATATTTATTCATATTAATTTTCCTATACTTAAAGTGTTAGGTTATTATAGTTTATAAATATTTTAATTAATTTATGAAGATTCAATTTGTTCATCATCTTGTCTGTTTAAACCATTCGGATAAACAGATTCGTTTAAAATTAAATAATTTAATGACTGAAAATCAGAATGAATGTAAGGAAGGTTTTTTATATTGTACTGAATGTGATACTAAATATCCCATTATTGAAGGCATAGCAATAGTTGTGAAAGACATGATTGAATACATTCAAAATAGGACAGAGATGTACGGTAAATGGTTGTTACATTGTCATTCAAAAGAAATGAAGGAATATTTAAAAGATTTAGGAAAAACACTATTTGTATCTAATAAAAATGATACATATGAAGATGGTGGCATTTGGTATTTACCTTATAAATGGTTCCAACAAGAAAATCACAAAGAGGATAGACTCATGAAATCTTTGAAAGGAACTCCAAACGCTAATGAACTGTATGACCGTGTCATCAATAGCATAAACCCCAAAATAGATGGTATAGCCTTGGATATAGGATGTGCAATGGGTAAGACTACCTTGCAACTTTCTCAAAAATATTCCTTTGTAATAGGTATAGATCTTTCATTTTCATTTATCACGGAAGCCCGTAAAAATATGCAAGAATCAAGGCAGGGAAATGTAGAATTTTGTGTAGCTGACGCAGAATTCCCTCCTTTTCATCCTATGAAATTTGACCTTATAATAGCAATTAATCTACTTGAGCTGGTTAATACGAAGAAACTATTATCCTCTTCTCATTGGTTATTGAAACCCCAAGGTGATATTATAATTACTGATCCATATGATTTTAACAGAGAAAAAATTTTAGACAAAAAATATGATGCTAGATCATTTAGAATTTTACTGGAAGAGAATGGATTTGAAATTAATGAGTCAAGTTTAAAAAAAGAAGCATTCATTCCGTGGATATTAAAAATAAATGAAAGAATTTACTTATTTTACTATGTAGATTATATTAAAGCCAAAAAAATCTCAAAACA
>JAICEO010000105.1 GCA_025924135.1 Nitrososphaeraceae archaeon
AGTTATGCGCAATTAAAAGAATATCTTTCTGTTTTGATTGAAAACAATCTCTTAGAATATCGTGATGGAACTCAAACATACAAGACTACAGAAAAAGGACTTAACTATATCAAAATGTTTCGTGAAATTGGAGAATTGTTACAACAAACTAATCCAGTTAAAAATGACTAAATAAGTTAATATTTTTTGATAAAATTTTTATAGTAACTTCATTAAATTTATTTTAAAAATAAGTTTCTAATTATAAAAGCTAATACAATGTAGGAATAGAACTGTTCTAATTTTAATTTGTTATTAATATGAATAATATTGTAGTATAGTTATTTTAGCTTCTCTTGTGGTATTAATATTAAAATAGTAAATCACATTTCTAATGATATGGGAAATAGAAGCCGGACAGAAATAATTGAATGTATTCTTGACGCGGCAAATAAAGGAGGAGGAACAAGCAAGACAAAAATTATGTACTTTGCCTTTCTAAGTTATACCCAATTACACGAATACCTTTCCCTTTTAGTAGAAAACAAGCTCTTAGAATATCGTGATGGAACTCAAACATACAAAACTACAGAAAAAGGATTATATTTTCTAAAGATGAATAATGAAATTAAAAAATTGTTACCACAAACTATATAACTTAAAAATGACTAATTAAATCATCATCCTTTTCTGTTGGCAGCTAAAGTCCAGATAATATTTGAATCTGTCTAAATAATAATAAAAGGAATATGATTGATAATTTACTACTAATAACAACAATAAATAAATAAAATTTTCTCAAATTATTAAGTATTATATTGTTCGTATTTTTATACAACAATTTGTCTGAACATCTACAAACCTATTGTCATAGCCCTAATCCTATATAGAATTGCTTTTTCGTAGGCTATGGCAAGAATAATTTGTCTTCAGCTTTTAAGTATTAGAATCTAATGATTACCGATCCTATATGCAAAGTATAAGATTCGATAGGCTACTATTATTATTGCTTTAGATTCCAGTAGTATAATAGGTTATGGTTTTCACTTTTAATAAATAAATAAAGATCATACTACTTAATAAAAAAAATATTTAATTTGTAAGGTTTGACAAATTTGTGTATTCAACCTTACTGATTAGAATTTTATGATAATTGGGTAAAGGTATGGCTTGTTTTGTGAATTGAGATATCTTTGATTCATTTTGTGAAGAATAATCCTCCTTATTTGAATTTCGAAAATTCATTAGTATAACTTTTATTTTGTTATTGTTTCGCAATCTGCAGTTTTTCTATCTCCCTCGAAACTGTTAAACTGTACTGCTATATCATTTCCGGGTCCACATATGTACAAATCCGCACCTAAATTACCTATCAATGTATCATCATTATTGCCTCCTATTAATTTATCATCACCTTTCCCTCCTTCCAATATATCATTTCCTTCTCCACCATCAAGAAGATCATCTCCTAAATTGCCAACTAAATCATCATCTCCTGGTCCACCATACAATTTATCGTTACCAGAATCGCCAATTAGTTGATCGTCGCCTTCTTTTCCATTTAACATATCATAACCCAAATCACCATACAAAATATCATTACCTTTCCCTCCGTTTAAGCAATCATTAGTTATGCTTCCATGTACCATCCCTCGTAAGGAAGTAGCATTTATCACTTGATCACATTCTGAAATATCAAAATCTGTTAAGGAAGACGATGCTTGACCATGTCCCAATAAAATATCATCGATGCTAAGATATGAAAGTACAAATGCTATTATAACAATTACAAAGTTTATACTTAAGAAATGTAGTCTTATTTTTTTAGCCAATTAGGAATATATAATTATATATTGAATCTTTCTTTTAAAATATTTGTTATTTTTTTGTTTTTTTTAATACTAAAATATTTCATTCGAATGCAAATCTTATTTTGTCATATTGTAATGCATCTATCTAAACCACGAATCATTTTGTTGTTCTGGTTATCACAATCAATTTATATCAAATTAAGAAATATTATAATTAATATTATTTTTACACTTCAACAATAACAACAAAATCTCACTATAAAAAAAAGGAAAAACATACCATCCATAGACCTACTGTCATAGCCTTTATCCTATTAGTGTTTGCTCTCTTAGTAGTAGTTGGCTACGGATTTATTTTTTAAAGAATAAGATAAAATAATTTTGAGAATAGGAATTTATTAGATATTCGTATACAAATCAAAAGTGAGGAATTTTAGGTTGTAGTTTTACCAATAGATTTTCGCTGTAATACTCATTAAATTTGTGTATATAATAACAATAGAATTAACCTTATCAATACAATTTACCAATTCTTTAACGATAATGATAGAATTGTCGAAGAGATATTGGTACAGGGAATACCATATACAAACACTTCACTAATAATAAATGACTTTACAGAAGAGCAGAATAAATCTAAAAATAATAAAAGCATTTGGGCATTTTGGAAATAACCAAATACAAGATGGAATTGTAACATGGATTCAGGGAGGATTTTGGGAGTAAAAATAAATGGATCGGATAATAATAATGTTAACACTAATAATAAGATTCAATTAACCAATAACAATAGCTGGCAGCAGTAATGCAAGTTTGTTGCTAATTTTCCAATGATAAAAACTGATGGTACGCTATCTCATAATCATATTATCAATAACTTTATTTCGAACAATCTTATAATTACATACACGGCTATAGTTGTAATGGGAGAAGCAGATATCTATTCGGATGACAATAATAACGAATACAAAAGGTATTCCTTTATATATTCACCTTATCGGCAACAAAGTTTTAGGACTTACTATAGATATTGTTAAAGCGAAAGGACATTTTTAAGCTCAAATGAAATGTTTGGAACATTCCTTTGTAGAATAGGATTGGATACATTAGCTGCTGATAATTATATTAATAAAAGAATGATGCATCGTAATAATAATATATTAAATGGTACTGAAGAGAAAGAATCTATGACTATGTATGATGCAACATTGAAATCTTCTCTATTTTCATAACTTTAAAATGAAAAGTCAAAATAAGTACAACATAAATTAAACAATATAGCAGATTTTATATTCTAGCTATATGATTCTAGCTATATGTTTTTACCTTCTCTTTTTGGCAACATTTGATATAGACTAAAGATATTTTCCTCGCTAATGCGGACACTATTGCTGCACACATGAATACCAAACAAGATCTGCTCATATGCGGGAATACAGTATTAGACCATAATTCTTGAAATATCGATATTAAGATAAATTTAAACTAAATCTAAATTCTAAATTTTTTTTCTCTGATTAACCTTCATGTCTCCTTTTTATTGATTCTATTCTTTCATTATATTTTTCACTATACTCAGTTTTACAAGACGTGCAACAAAAAAAGCGTTCATTCTGAAGAATTTCTACATACCATAGCACTTCATATCCTTCGCTAAGAGGGCCAAGGCTGTTAATCATAATAATAAATTGTTTTATATAAAGAAACCCTATTAATAATACCTTCTGCAGCAAATGGTGTACCGGGTTTCGGTCCCGTTCCCCGTGACATTATTATGGTAGAGAGGAAAGGCCAAATACGGGACTGGCCGAAATAAGCCTCTTACCTGCAGAAGGTAAAACAATAGTCTAGTAATAACAACAAAAAAACTGTTTTATTTTATTGTGATGTTCATAAATGATTGATTTGAATACTGTTACATTGAAAAAGAAAGTGAAAATAGTAGTTTCAAGCAGGATTTACTCATATATGTTTACATTGTACTAGACTAAATGAACTAAAATTTGTACCAAAGTTTTGCCCTAAGGTATTACATTATTTTAAAGATAGTATATAGTATAAGGGCCTAAAATTAAATTTAAACAATACCATTTTGAAAAACTAGATATATATTCTTTGCAATTTTGAGTTATGAAGATATTTATCTTTTATTACAATATTTTAAATAATGTCATTTAAGACAATAAATTCAATACATCAAGAAATTGGAAAAACCATTGCTTCTGAAAAGTTTCTAAATACAATGGATGGTTTTTGGTTTGCCCTAGATCCTAACATAATCATAAACTCTTTCGACTTTGTTACAGTTGATAATTTGTTTGATAGTAACACTATTGGAATTATCAAAGAATTACAATCAGTTGTTGATGATGAATATACTAATTATTTATCTGATTACCATAAAATATCGACCACTAAAGGACAACTAAGGCGAGAAAAAAAAAATAATGACGGAGAAAAAAATTTACCAGTGTCTAAGAAGCAGTCAAAGGGAGTTGTATTGGCAAAAGTTGCCATAATGGCAAATACAGGAATCAAAGCACAAGGATATAAAAAGAATTTATCTATAAATTTTCCTGTTGGAGTAGGTAAAACGGTTAGATTTGCTACTAAAGATGAGATTATATTTGCTTTAGGACTTCCTCAGATGGAAAATCCTATCCCCTCGGGTATAATAGAAACAACAAATGGGCTTGAAGTTCCTATCACATTGGATGTAACTTATCTGGCAGGTGCAGATACAGCACATGTAAATGCATCAGGAATATCAGGAAACAGAAAAAGTTCCTATATCTTATTCTTGTTACAATCATCATATCAAACTCTTAAAAAGATGAAACAAAATGTTGTATTGATAATTTTTAACACAAAAGAACAGGATTTGCTATATCTAGATCAAAAAGAAAAATTTATAAAAAAAAGAACTGAAAGATTATTTGATGTACTAGATCTAGACATAGAGCCATTTGAAAATGTAACTTATTTTTTACCACGAGGAAAAGATGGTAAACCTAATTCAATTCATATACCAAAGAATTACAAAACATATTCCTATGAGCTCAAAGACGTATATGATAGGCTTGATCTATTATTTTCTGAACCTTACGATTTACATCACGATTTTTCATCAATAATAAATTACATTTCTGAATCTTGGCCACTAAAAAGTGCTATGGGCAAGAATGTAGAAACGTGGTCCGATCTTAGAGAATTTAAAGAATATCCTGAAGCAATAGTATCAAAAAAATCTTCTCTTTTGTTCTTTTTAGGCAGATTACAAAGATTTAGAAAATCCTCAATGTTTATTGATAAAAAGAAAACTAGTACCTATCTTGGCAGTCAAATTAAAAACATCAAACCAGGGCAAGTCTTTGTAATAGACGTGGCAACAATATCTTCTTTTGAAGAGCAAGCTTTTGTGGTGGGAGATGTAATGAAAAGTATAGATGAAATGTATTCTACAAGATACTATAACCCTGAAGATGATAATAGCAATAATACAAAGTTAAAGAATGATAAGAAGAATGTTCAAAAAAACCAAAAACTACATTATATACTAGTCTTTATTGATGAAATTAATAGGTATATACCTAAATCTCAAAAGGGAATTATGAATTCAGTTTCTGAACAGATCATGAGAACAGTAATTGCAGGAAGAACGAGAGGCACTATTTTATTTTCTGCACAGCAATTCAAAAGTGCTACAGACTATAGATTACAAGAAAATACTGATCTCCATATTACAGCAAAGCTAGGATTATCAGAATTATCTACTGAGCCTTATTCAATGCTTGATGAAAGTACAAAAATGAATATAGCCAGACTAAATAAAGGAGAATTGGTTATGATTCATTCAGCATTTAGGCATCCTATAAAAATAGGATTTCCGAAAGCTACATTTAAAAAACCAAAGTAATGAAATCTTTGGAAATAAGATGCATATTTATCTATATTTTATATTTATGACCAATTATTATCACAAAATATTCAATGATTTATAAGTAAAAAAAATAATTAGTAGTAAAATTATATTATTGGGACATTTGAAAGTATTAGTTGAAAAATAATATGTTATGGATATAGAGAACAACTTATGATATATTCCAATAGTTTTAATTGAACAAGATGAATCTGAATTATATTCTAGTCCAATCTAGAAAAAAATAGTGGCGATGATTTTAAGTCATCGTTTAATAATTTAACTTATATAGTCTTCTTTTTTTTAGAGGTAAATATATTTTTTATAATTAGTAAAATATACATCTATCCTTATTTATCTTTGAAGTTTTGGAAAATACATCATATATATGTTAGTAACACTCGATATTACCAGGATATTTTTTGGGGTGAATAAGAATTAATATAATTAAAAGAGAGAGAGAGAGAGAGAGCAATCTAATTTCTAAAAGAGTTAAGGCATTAAGGAGAGCACTAGACTTTGCCATATTCAAGTAATAAGGTTAATCCAACCATTACATTTCGCTTTCTGTTACTCTTATCATTTTGTTATTGATTTTTAATATAACATTTTAACATTGTGTGTAGTATCTTCAAACTATAACAATTAAATTATCCTCAAGTATTAAATAATTTAATTCACATTCTCGATTACACATAGTTAGTCCAAAGAACTTGAGCATGTCATGGCCTTGCATTGTCTCAATAGTAGGCCATGGCTATTATTATGATCTCTATCATTACTCAGATATTGACTAAGAAAAATCATCTAAAAATATTCGTAGTATCTTGCGGTTAATTTAACACAGTAAGCTAAAAGAAATAAATTAGTTAAATAAAATGTATTTCCTAATATTATATGTCAATGAATTCTACTCTTTACAATCCAGAAGAATTTGTAAAAGGAGAAATCAGAAGCTTGAGAGAAGGTGCAGGTTTGAGTAAATTTCAAGAGATTGGTGTAGAATATATATTAACCCAAAAAGGTATTTTGGACAAAGATAAATACTATATGCCAAAGAATGTAGTGGTCCGATTTAGGATGTATGGTCTATTTTAACGTTACAAATTTATTTATATTTTAATGATGATAAAAAATAATTTTTTCCGAATACGCTGGTTAGATTTTAGACAAGGACACGGTATATACCTTGCTTTTTTCATATACTTTGCTGATTCTATACTTATTCAATATAATTTATTGATTGATCGGCTTCCTTTCCTAGATTCGTTCATAGGAGCCAATATAATAGGATTCGCAATAATTTTCATAGCATTATATGTACCTCTGGCAATCATCATAGGATATTGGCATCGAAAGAGCCAATGGACAGTAGAAGTCGAAGCCTTATTTAAAGAGAATAAAGTTGGAGCAATGATGTGGCTTTTTGTTATTGACCTAGTAGAAGGAAAAATAAATGAAAAAGAAAAGAAGGAAATGAGAGAAATGCTTTTAAAAATAACAAAAGGAAAAGGAAAATCCACCATGGACGAAAATAATGAAAATACAAATGTGAAAAAATAAAATTTTAAAATTATATACATATTAAGGATGTATTTGAAGTTGAAAATGTTATAAATAAAAAAATAAATAATAAGAAACGAAGGTATGATATTATTATCATTTTATTTAAGATTATTGGTCTTTTTCAAACCAAATACAAGCTAATCATATTTTATAGATTTTACCTTTCTAGTATTCCAATACATTATAACATATTATAACATTCCATTTATTAAACTTGATAATAATATTTATGGTATTTGCAAGAGGGTGTTGAATAATTACTCTATATACTCATTATCTAGAAGAAAGAGTCTTATAACACAAGCAATGGTCTTCTCCCAATGGCTTTCTAATGGTAAAAGCTATACCCTAAAGATAAACCACTTTATTATATCTTATATTATTATTAGTGACTTTATTATTATAGAAGAAATACAAATAAAAAACCTATCTATATTTAGATCAATCATGGCATCATTTTTAAGAATTGATTTCATCTTAAAAATTCCTAAAGGAAAAATACACTAAGGATTAACTAATAAAATTAAGTAATATAGTATTATTATACATACTTTAGAATTTTAAAAATATGTAGATGGTTTTAGGTATTCATGAACACTTCGATCACTCTGTTTTTTTTGATGGGAACCTTGGTAATGTTAGCATTGCCTTTTGCTAATTTACCAATCTTTTCAAATGTAATGGCTCAAGAAGAGAATTCATACAACAATTATGAGAAATCAGAGAAATATGACCACAATAATGACAATTACGGAGCAGATTCCTATCAACCATCCAATTACGAGAATGGTTATGGATACAATAACGATAGTTATGGATACAACAACAACGATGCTTATGGATACAACAACAACGATGCTTATGGATACAACAACAACGATGCTTATGGATACAACAA
>JAICEO010000106.1 GCA_025924135.1 Nitrososphaeraceae archaeon
GGAACAAATACACTAAATGATGCTGGAATTATGGTAGTTTTTGTATCAATTCTTGTAATTACTTGATGAGTTCCATCATCAGGAAAAATATATTCTACATAGAAATCTCCATCTGTAGCAGTTATATTTTGAAACTTGAAAAGTCGTTGTCCATTTGTTACTATGACTAATGCTTTTACATCTTTAATATGATTTCCCTCTAAATCTTGAACGCTAAAGTATAGTTTTGTAAAAGTATCAATAATAGGTTTTTCTGGTTCATAAGTAAACAGAATTTTAATACCATCACTATTATCTATTATTTCTTGTATTCTACTTCCATTAAGATGAGCAAAAGCATAAAATTGGTTATTATCAACAAAGGAAAATATAACAAGTAATGTTACAATACATATACATAAAAAGAAAGAAAAAAATGAATAATAAAATAAATATAATTGTCGTAGTCTGACTCTTAATGTATATGTACTATACTAATCTCAAATAGACTTTTATCATTTTATAAAAATTTAAAATGAATGGATTCATTATATTTTATTTTTCAATCAAATCAATCTTATATATCATTTGGCAAAATGTATTGATAATATTGTAATTGCTTGTAGGCGTTACCTAAAGTTGTTGCTGCTGCGATCTGTGATTCTAGAATTTTCAGTATTGTTGCCGAGATTTAAAGGTAGATTGGTAAATATTTGGCCGTTGCTATACTTGCTGCAAAAAAGACGTCAAGTTATCTGATGTTTCATTATAATTTATAAAATAAAATACTGTATATTGGTTTATACCTTAATTTTTAATACTTCTTAATGTTTGTTTGAATTTTCTATTCCTTGGCGTGACCCTTAATTTATAACCACAACAAGGGCAGTACGTACCTCTCCAATTAATGAAAATTTGACAAACTTGACAACGTTTTTGTCCTATCAAATAACGTTGACCAGTTGAGGGCCTAATTGCTTTATGGCGTGAACATATTCCCTTACACACCATGTATCCATTTCAAACCAGCGAAAGCATAATAATCTATCTATCTAAATAAAATACTCTTCAATTGGTCTTGGCTATAGTGTATCAATTTTAGGTTTTTTACGTGAGAAAACAAAAAAGATTTTGTTTTTACTTGAGAAATCGTTTAGGTTTTGTTAATGATACGTTATAATATTGAAAACCATTAGTAAAAAATATACAGTAATTACTTTTATCATAAGTATTATTTTTTTCATATCCATCTTAGTCTCTTCTCCCGAATCCCTAGCACAAAACACTACTACTATTACAAATAGTTCTATAGCGGTTACTAAATCAGGGCAAATAAAATCCTCTTGTAAACTCACAGTCCCTACAATTTAAGGCCCATTTTATAAAGAAGGCTCCCCCCAAAAAGAAAAATTTGCTAAAGGAATAGAAGGAGAACAGTTGTAATAAGTGGTAAAGTCTTAAACTTTTTTACATATAAACCTATTAGTGGTGCAATTCTGGATTTTTGGCAAGCAGATTCTATGGAAAATATGATACTGTCAGTTTCAATGAGGGGTAAAGTTATATCTGATAAAAATGGAAATTATACTCTTGAAACTATAATTCAAGGAAATGAGCTGGGAGGAAATATTCATAGACCAGCTCATATACATGTAAAAGCCTGGATTCCCGATAATCCTGGCAATCCTACATTGGTAACCCAATTATACTTTGAAGGAGACCCATATATGGACAAATTTGTAAAAAAACAATTGATTTTGAAACCAATCAATAAAAATGGAACAAAATATGCGAATTTTAACTTTGGTTTAGAAGATTATCGAGAAATGTATCCTATTATAGAAAAAGAAAATAATCAAAAATAATCATGAATTACGATCCTACCTCTATACTATAACATAGCAATATTTCATCTTTTCTTATCTCACTCTATTCTAACATAAAATAGCATAATTAATTTGTTGTATTTATTGATATTCTTTTTATTTTACAACTTTTGAAATTTTTTTCCATCTTTCTAAGTTATAAACTATATCTAGATATGTTACTTGATTATGGATACATTTTAGTTAAATTATACAATCTAGATCTATTTTCTCTTTGCAGAGATTGAATCGGTTTATCGTCGTGCATTTGTTAATAAATTTCTTATACATTTAAAATTCGAATAATGATTCCAAAAATATTTTATAATTCAATTAGGAACTAATTACTATAACCATTATGTAAATATTCTATGATATTTATTATAAATTATTTATCAGTCTCCTTTCTGGATATCATATCTTTTGTTTCAATAGGTGACTTTAATCTTGTTAAATTTCTTCCAAACATCATATCTATTCCCCAATCTATCATAACACGTAACTTATTTTCTAAAGTTGGTAAATGAGTCAAATAAAAAAATCTCCATATTCCCCATGCAAAAATTCCCTTTATTGAGTATCCAAAAATCATGGCTACTCCATTTCTTTTTCCTATTGTGGCCATTATTCCTCTAGTTTTATATGAAAATTCTTTTTTGTTAAATTTGATGATTTCTTTCTCTTTCTCTTTCATGTCTATAGTATTTTGAAATTTTAATTCTGTTTTTATTGATGAACTTATATTCTCAGCTGTAATTTGTCCTTCGCGTATAGCATGTTGAGCAGTTGGTGGACATAACTTTCCTGAATCTGGTTCAATTATACTAGCACAGTCACCTATAGCATAGACATCTCTATAACCTTTTATTTGTAAATATTTATCAGTTACAACTTTACCACTTTTATCATGTTCACAAGAAATATCAATAACAGATTTCTCTGGCACAACACCTGCAGTCCAAATAAGTGTATCCGCTATTATGTAACTATTATCTTTTAATTTGATTTTTTTTGGACCACGTAAACTTACTTGATTTTCTTTTTTTTCATTACCTTCTATTATAGACTTTACATCCATAACTCTATTATTCAAAATAACTTCTACATTCTTTTTCTTTAATTCTTCTAAAGCAAATTTTCCCAGTCGTTCATCCATCTCCGGTAAGATTCCAGATCCAGAATTAATTAAAATAACTCTGACATCTTTTATATCTATATTTTGGTAATAATTTGCAATAGATTCTTTTATAAAATCATTTATCTCTCCAATCGTTTCAACACCTGCAAAACCTCCCCCTACTACTACATACGTGATTAAACTCTTTCTTGTGCTTTCTAATAAATTACTATTATCTTTATAATTTAAAAGATAATTATTATTTGTATTATTTTTAATTTCTTGATCTATCACTACATCTTTTTTTTCTTCAAATAGTAACATATCTGTTTGTTCTAAAGTATCAATAATATGACTTCTAATAGAAAATGCATCATAGAGATTTTTCATGGTAAATGATGCTTTTTCCAAGTTTTTATTTCCAAAGAAATTTGTGTTACTTCCCAATGCCAAAACTAGATAGTCATAATCTAATGATTTGATATAATGATCTCTGTTTATATCTCTATAACTATTATTGTCGTTTTTTGTATTAGTTGTCAAACTTCTTAAAGGATTTTTTGAAGCTAAATGATTATTAGGTAATAGATAAGTATTTAATTTCATAACTTGTTCTTCTCCTATACTATTACGAAGTCTTGCATCAAAAATTGGATTAGTGAACATAATTGTTTTATTCTCTAAATTTATCGATTTTACTTCTGATTCTATAAATCTAGCTCTCTTACAAAATGCCCTCAATGGTGATGCTACATGTCTTGTCTCAATCATTCCAGAAGATACTTCATGTAACATCGGAGTGAAAAGAAAGAAATTATCTTTGCTAATTAGAGTAATATCTACTCTTATATCATTTTGAAATTCTTTTTGTAGTTTTATGAGAACTTCAATTCCAGCAAAACCTCCTCCAAGTATTACAATTTTTTTTTGTTTTATTGGTTCCCTGCGATGAACTAATTGTAAATGTTTTTTAATTATATCTATCCTAGGAAAGGACACATTGCATATATTACATTTATATCGTGCACCAAATTTTATAGATAAAAAAGAAGATACAAGGCCAACTGTAATTCCAAATAAGAGATTAATAAATAAGGAATTCAGAAAAATATTTAATTTATTGCTTTGAATTTGTTGAGATACTTCTTGTTCTGTTAATGTTGGATCGATATCTGCAGTGGTTCTAATATTTTCTGGAATTAAAATAAATTCATTTATTGGAATAGCCCATACAACAAATATTATTGTACCTGCAAAGATTCCATAGATAAGACCGTTTATAGGTTTACTTATATTCAAAATATTTGTTTTGTATAGAAATATACCTGTTACTATTCCGATTGAAATTGCAGTAATTAAATGGATTATGAATCCAGCAGTGGCAGCATACGAAGAATAAACACCTATTACATGACCAGTAATAATCCATGAGGTATAGTATGGTACTCCACTTATGAATTCATAAATAGTTCTAGGAAGGATCATTGTTATAGCACCAATTAGAGCACCTATTACAACATACAAGATTTCTCTTTTTAGAGAAAAATCAATTTTTATCAAATTAAGATCGTTATGAAGATTTTTATTTTTTGTATTTCTTAATTCCATTTCTCAATATCTCTTCTTTATGTAATTATTTTACATATTATTTATTAATTTGATAAATTTAATAATTTTAATTCACATATTAACAAACTCCTACTTTGAAGACCAATATGTTCCTTTATTCTTCTGCCATAGCTCATAATCAGATAGTATTTTTGAGTGATCAAACCCCAGTTTTATGTCTTTTAAATTATTGATTTCAACCCATTTTAACTCTGCAACACCATCTCCAGCTTTTAGCTCGCCACTACTGATTTTAGCTATAAAAGTTATAGATATAATGTGTCCTCGGGGATCACGATTAGGATCGGAATAAACACCTAGAATATCAACTGGTTCCATTTTAACTAATAATTCTTCTTCTGCCTCTCTTCTTACTGCATCTTCTATTTTCTCTCCTTCATTAACAAATCCTCCTGGAAGAGAGAAATAATCCTTGAAGGGATCTTTGTTTCTTTTTATGAGCAGGACTTTGTTAATATTAGACTGTTCAGAGAGTATAATGTCAATTGTGGGGATGGGATTTCTTGGTTTATCCATCTTATTGGCATCATTCATATAATGTAATTAAAACAAAAACTATAATAGGATTTACTAAATATTAGGAAAGTTATACATACTTACATTTTAAAGCTTAAATATTGGGAGCCGGAAGGTTTCTAGTATCATTTATAGTTGGACAACTGAAAGTAATAGTATTTAATCTCCTGGTAACTTTATATAATTATTAACTATTTAGTGTCAATAAAAGGACAAAAAAGATATATAAAAAAATTGTCTCTAAGCATAAAAGTAGTGAAAAGTTGAAGATTTTAAATGATCATCAAAAACTATATTTGTTGTGGCATTAATGCCTTGGACAAAAGCTTAACTCGTAGTCGTTGCTATCTGATTTCTGCTATGTTCTTTTGATGGTTTGTAACTAACTATACTTTTATTTCCTTACATATTTAAAAACCATATTTTGTATGGTATTCTTCATGAATACATCAAACTTAATAGAAAAAGATGAAGAAAGTGGAACTCTTGTCCAGGTTTTTATCTATAGAGCACCTAAAAAGAATCATGATGCAATGGTTCATCTTAATAAACACTGTACTGAATTTTTTAGGAAACATGGGATTCTTCGCTTTGAGGTCTTTCATCTCAGCAGTACGGATACAGTAATGGACTTTGTTAGCATAGCAGAAACTCTTTCTGCTACCCAAGATGAGGAGGTTTGGATGGAAATACAATCATACAGAGACCACAAGCATCTTGATGAGTTTATTACAAATATGAAAAAAGATAAGATTGGTGAATCACTTTACCAAGAGTATCTGGATCTCATTACTCCAAGCTCTCGTACTATTATGGGAGGATTCACTCGCCTGAGTTAAGAATTTGTAGAGGTGTGGCAATAGGTAATGATGTATAAATGGAAAAGCGATGTGAACATCAATTGCAATTAGAAAACAGAAACTGCTGGCATCTCAATAATTGTGTAATTAATGGGTTACAGAGACGGCAGATATTGATAGATTATATACATCATAACATTTTTTTTGGATTGATCCTTTGTTGTTCTATAGTTTATTTAGGATTTATAGTTCAAGCCAATGCACAAAACATTATTGATAATAGTGAAAAAATAGACTATACACATTATAAAACTACCGTTAATGGAATCCTTCTACATTATGTAATGGGTGGTAAAGGAGATCCTATTGTTTTATTGCATGGATGGCCACAAACGTGGTACGAATGGAGAAATATTATACCTAAATTAATAGCTAATAACTATACAATAATAGCACCAGATATGAGAGGCTTAGGAGATTCAGAGAAAACCCAAACGGGATATGATACAAAAACTCTCGCAGAAGATATTTATCAATTAGTAACGAAGTTAGGATATAGTAAAATAAATATTGTAGCTCATGATTGGGGAGGACCTATTGCATATTCTTATGCAGCGGAACATCCAGAAGATGTAGATAAAATGATTATACTTGATACTTTATTACCGGGTTTTGGCTTAGACGAAGCAGGAGACTTTTCACCAAATGGATTATGGCATCTTTCATTTCATGCAGTAAGAGATCTTCCAGAGAAATTGATTGACGGAAAAGAAGACATATATCTAAATTGGTTTTATGATTGACTTACAATCAAACTGCAATAACACCAGAAGATAGAGAAGAGTACATTAAACAATATTCTAAACCTGGTGCAATGCGTGCAGGTTTTGAATACTATAGAGCAGTTTTTGAAGATGCAAAACAAAACAAAGAATATGGAAAAGGAAAACTAGATATGCCAATATTGACAATAGGTGGAGAAGCGGCATTAGGTAACTTGACAACAACATCATTTCAAAAGGTTGCAAATAATGTTACCGGAATAACGTTACCAAATACGGGACATTTCATTCCAGAAGAAAGACCAAATTTTCTCATAAAACAGATACTAAATTTTTTTAAATAAACTGTACCTTTTTTAGGGTCACAAATATAAGTTGCTATTCGGAAATAGGATAAACGATAATAAGCAATTAAATCGGTTAATTAATACTAGTTAATTGGTAACTCATTTTAACCTTCTTATCATTTCTGATAGGAATGAAAAAAGGAAGGACTAATGCAATAAGCGACAGGGATTTGAATCTTTAGAGTACGTGAATAGCTTACTATTGCTATTATTATTTTATGTTATCTCTAATTGGCTTTCTGAATTAAATTGTGTCCTTTAATATATTAAATTTTTAGACACATATTTAATAAATATTATTAAATAAAATCTTATTTGAAGTATTAGAAGATTAAGAATAGCCAAGCAGATATCCGATTTGAACAGATAATATCTTGCTAATATATATAGCAGTTATCAGATGCTATTCGAATTTTTCAAGCAAAAATGATTCTTTTTGTTATAGAATAACCCTATAGAATGATTTACAACAAAGTATAATAAAATAAAATTCAAGGTTATCTTGGATAAGTTCACATCCACACTATTCGGAGAATGTCCATGCAAGGTGTTAATACCCATTCTCCGGAGTAGTAATTGATTATATTTAATATAAACAAATTATTTAAATCCATTAATTATATTCATTGTTCTTATTAAGTACTCATTTTTATTATCTATTTTATATAATATTATCCTAGGAAAATAATTAGATTACAGAAAGAGAATAAATCTACTATTTAAGAACATAAAGATTTTATAAGTATATAATTATAAAACTACATTAATTATAAGATTCTTCTATTTGATTCTCTACTGATAATTCACAATCTAAATAAATCTTATACGAATCTGTATACCATGAACAAATTATTCATTTACTCACTGGCTCTAATGTTGAGCCTCGCGTTGGGATATGGAGTTGCTATTCCTCAGTCCGCCTCAGCCGCCGTAGCACAAGGATATTATAGCAACAGCTATTCAAACTCTTACGACAACAGCTACAGCAAATATCCTAAAAAATCCATGAGCTATGACAACAGCTACAGCAAATATCCTAAAAAATCCATGAGCTATGACAACAGCTACAGCAAATATCCTA